>NZ_JBEOXI010000116.1:0-25417 GCF_040296465.1 Streptomyces sp. NPDC002130 | reverse complement strand
GCCCCTATGGGGCGCTCACCACTGGGGTGGGCTGGCGATGGAGCGGGCCAGGACGTCGTCCAGTACGCGCGCCGTCTCGGGGACGTCCAGCTGGGAGTTGTCGATGATCGGCAGGCCGGATCCGTACCAGCCGGCCATGCGGCCGTGGATGCGGGCGACCTCCTCGTCCGGCAGCCGTCGGTTGCCCGAGCGCTCCGCGTTGCGTTCGAGGACGATGTCCAGCCCGGGCAGGAGGACGACCGGCAGCAGGCCCGGTCCGACGTGGCGCTTCCAGCCGCCGAGGCCGACGACCGGGCGGTCGGGGAAGACCGCGTCGTCGAGGATGCACGAGATGCCGTTGGCGAGGAAGTTCCGGGCGGCGAAGCCGCAGGTGCGGCGGGCCAGGCGGTACTGCGCCTCGGAGTGGTCGTTCCACCCCGACTGGGGGTCGGCGAAGCCGGAGCGGACCCACTCGCGTACGTCGTCGAGGCTGATGTGGGCCGTGGGGACCCGGCGGTGGTCCGCCCAGTACTTGGCGACGCTGGTCTTGCCCGCACCCGCGGGGCCGATGAGCAGCACCGCGAGTGTCGTACCGGCGGGATCGGGAACCGTCGCGGTGGGCGGGGCCATGGGCATGCCGACGGGGCCGCCGGGCGGCAGCGGCACATGGCCGGTGGTCTCCGGCGACGGCGGGGCGCAAGCCGGGGGCGGGGCCGAGGCCGGTCCGGGCGGGGGCGCCGGATATCCCGGTGCCGGGGGCGGCGGGGGTGCGGGCACCGAGCCCTGGTGGGCGCCCGCGTTCGGCGGGACCGGGTGATGTGCGGCCGGCGACCAGCCCGTGGCCGGTCCGTGCCCCGGCTGATGGGGCGGCGGCAGCGGAGAACCCACTGCGTGCTGCATCCGGTGCCACTCCGTCTCGTACAGGCGATGGGCGCTGACAGGGGGCGGAATCCCCTTGCTACCGAACGGTACCGCCCCCGGTCGTCGATGTGTGAACGGCCGGGGGCGGCCCGAAGTGCCCGGCTCCGTAAGGTGAATTCGGGCGGAAGGCGCGCCGGAGGACTTACTGCCCGACTTCGCCGTACGCGGCGAGCAGCACGGCCGGGTCGGGTCCCTCCAGGACGGTGGGCTTGGCCAGGCCGTCGAGGACGATGAAGCGCAGCAGGTTGCCGCGGGACTTCTTGTCGACCTTCATGGTTTCCAACAGCTTGGGCCACTGGTCGTGCCGGTAGTGCAGGGGCAGTCCGACCGCTTCGAGGATCGTGCGGTGGCGGTCGGCCGTCGCGTCGTCCAGCCGGCCCGCCAGGCGGCCCAGTTCGGCGGCGAAGTGCATGCCGACCGAGACCGCCGCGCCGTGGCGCCACTTGTAGCGCTCGTTCTTCTCGATCGCGTGGCCCAGCGTGTGGCCGTAGTTGAGGATCTCGCGCAGGCCCGACTCCTTCAGGTCCGACGACACGACGTCGGCCTTGACCCGGATGGAGCGCTCGATGAGCTCGGCGGTGTGCGGGCCGGCCGGTGTGCGGGCGGCCTCGGTGTCCGACTCGATGAGGTCCAGGATCACCGGGTCGGCGATGAAGCCGGCCTTGATGACCTCGGCGAGGCCGGAGACGTAGTCGTTGACCGGCAGGGAGTCCAGCGCGGACAGGTCGCAGAGCACACCGGCGGGCGGATGGAAGGCGCCGACGAGGTTCTTGCCCTCGGCGGTGTTGATGCCGGTCTTGCCGCCGACGGCCGCGTCCACCATGGCGAGCACGGTGGTGGGAATCGCGATCCAGCGCACTCCGCGCAGCCAGGTGGCTGCCACGAACCCGGCGAGGTCCGTGGTGGCGCCGCCGCCGACGCCGACGATGACGTCCGTGCGGGTGAACCCGGACTGGCCGAGCGCCTTCCAGCAGTAGGCGGCGACCTCGGCGGTCTTGGCCTCCTCCGCGTTGGGCACCTGGATGGCGATGGCCTCGTAGCCCTGCTCGGCCAGGTCGGCGCGCAGCGCGTCACCGGTCTCGGCCAGCGCCTCGGGGTGGAGGATCGCGACCCGCTGGGCCTTCTCGCCGATCAGCCCGCCGAGCTCACCCAGCAACTGCCGGCCCACCAGGACCTCATACGGGTCGGTGCCCGCCGTGCCGCCGACCTGGATCCGGGTGACTGACTCGCTCATGCTTCCTTCAACTCCAGTGCGTCCAGGGCGGCTTGGGTGACCTCTTCGGGCGTACGGCCGTCGGTGGCGACCACGGCCGTGGCGACCTCCTCGTACAGGTGGCGGCGGGCCTCCATCAGCTCGCGCCACTGCTTGCGCGGGTTGACCGCGAGCAGGGGGCGGGCCGCGTTGAGGCCGGTGCGCTTGACCGCCTCCTCCACGTCCATCGACAGATACGCCACCCGCTGCCCGGCGAGCAGCGCACGCGTGTCCGCGTCGAGGATCGCGCCGCCGCCCAGGGCCAGGATGCCGTCGTGCTCGGCCAGCGCCCGGTGCACCGCCGCCTTCTCGATCGCGCGGAAGGCGGACTCGCCCTCGTCGACGAAGATCTCGGCGATGGTCCTGCCCTGCGCGGCGACGATGTCGTCGTCGGTGTCCCGGTAGGAGAGCCCGAGCCGCTCGGCCAGCAGCTGCCCGACGGTGGACTTGCCCACGCCCATCGGGCCGACCAGGACGACCAGCGGGCCGCTCATCGGATGGCGAGGTTGTCGAGGTACGACGTCACGTTGCGGCGGGTCTCGGCCACCGAGTCACCACCGAACTTCTCCGCCACCGCGTCCGCGAGCACCAGCGCCACCATGGCCTCGGCGACGATACCGGCGGCCGGGACCGCGGACACGTCGGAGCGCTGGTGGTGGGCCTGCGCCGCCTCGCCGGTGGTGACGTCCACGGTCTGCAGGGCGCGCGGCACCGTCGCGATCGGCTTCATCGCGGCGCGCACGCGCAGCAGCTCACCGGTGCTCAGACCGCCCTCGGTGCCGCCGGAGCGGCCGGTGGTGCGCCGGATGCCGTCGTCGGTCTTCACGATCTCGTCGTGCGCCTTGGAGCCGGGCACCCGCGCCAGCTCGAAACCGTCACCGATCTCGACGCCCTTGATCGCCTGGA
Organism: Streptomyces sp. NPDC002130; assembly: GCF_040296465.1. NCBI lineage: Bacteria > Bacillati > Actinomycetota > Actinomycetes > Kitasatosporales > Streptomycetaceae > Streptomyces > Streptomyces sp. NPDC002130. The sequence continues at coordinate 22,359 of NZ_JBEOXI010000116.1, read as the reverse complement.
TGCCCATGAGCGCACCGGCGAGCCGGGCGTCCAGCTTGCGGTCCCAGTGCACGTGCGAACCGAGACCGACGGGCACCCCGTAGGCGAGGATCTCGACCACACCGCCGAGGGTGTCACCGTCCTTGTGGGCCTGGTCGATCTCGGCGACCATCGCCTTCGAGGCGTCCGCGTCCAGGCAGCGCACGGGGTCCGCGTCCAGCCTCTCGACATCGGCCGGCGTCGGGTACACGCCCTTCGGCGCCTTCGCCGCCGCCAGCTCCACCACGTGGCTGACGATCTCGACGCCGGTCGTCTCCTTCAGGTACGAGCGGGCCACCGCGCCCAGCGCCACACGGGCCGCGGTCTCCCGCGCGGAGGCGCGCTCCAGGATCGGCCGGGCCTCGTCGAAGCCGTACTTCTGCATGCCCGCGAGGTCGGCGTGGCCGGGGCGCGGCCGGGTCAGCGGCGCGTTGCGGGCGAGCCCGTCGAGGATCTCCGCGTCCACCGGGTCGGCGGCCATGACCTGTTCCCACTTGGGCCACTCGGTGTTGCCCACCATGACCGCGACCGGGGAGCCGAGGGTGAGGCCGTGCCGGACGCCGCCGAGGAAGGTGACCTCGTCGCGCTCGAACTTCATCCGGGCACCGCGCCCATAGCCCAGGCGCCGCCTCGCGAGATGGTCCGCCACCATGTCCGTGGTGATCGGCACGCCGGCGGGAAGGCCCTCCAGCGTCGCCACGAGTGCGGGACCGTGGGACTCCCCCGCGGTCAGCCAGCGCAACCTGCTCAACGGTGCTCCTCAGTGCTCGCGCTCTGGTACTGCCCTGCGTACGCGCCTCGTCGCGTACGGCGACGGCCCGACCGGGTGCGCGGCCCGGTCCGCCATCTCCGATCCTCCCACGCCGGAGCCCTCTGCCCGGCGGCCGGTCCATCAAGCGGACGCGTTCGCGGACGGACCCTCGCCCTGACGCTGCTGCGGCGCGTACGCCCCGAGGAAGTCGGCGCCGCTCGGCTGCTGGACGGTCCGGTCCTGCTGCGGGGCGTACGCCCCCAGGTGATCGGCCCCGCTGCCCTGCTGCTGTGCCGGCTGTGTGTGCTGCGGCGCGTACTGCCCCAGGTAGTCCGCTCCGCGCCCCTGCCCGTGCTGGGCCGCCGCGTGGACCGGCTGCCCGTTGCGGACCACACGCCGGTAGGCGATCTTGCGCTTGATCTTGACGACCCACGACGCCACGACGGCGAGCACGATCAGGGCCAGCACCGTGATCTGCACCCAGTCGGGCAGGAATCCCAGCAGGGACTCGAATATCTGGGACTTGACGGACGCCTGAGGCAGGCCTGCGGACATGACGGACGTTCCCCTCCCCTGTTCCGCCCCCTGCGGAACCGAGAGCGGATCTTAGCGGTCGGCGAGAGCCCGCTCGCCTGCTTTTCGCATGGCGTCCAGGGGCGCCGGGGTCAGCCCCGTCATCTGCTCGACCTGGAGCACGGCCTGGTGCACCAGCAGGTCGAGACCGCTGACGACGGCACCGCCGTACGCCGACCAGCGGGCGGCGAGCTCGGTCGGCCAGGGGTCGTACAGGACGTCGAAGAGGGCTGCCGGGCGCTCCGGAACGGACCGGGCGAGGGCGTCGGTGACACCGGCCGGCGTGGTGCTGATCACCAGAGGGGCGCGCAGGGCCAGCTCGGCGTCCGCCCAGTCGGCGATGCGGACGGCGACGTCGAGCCGCTCCGCCCACTGCCGCATCTCGGCGGCCCGGGCCTCGCTGCGCACGTACACGGCGATCTCGCCCGGGCAGATCCGGGACAGCGCGGCCAGCGCGGAGGAGGCGGTGGCACCGGCGCCGAGGACGGCGGCGGAGTCGACCTGCTCGATGCCGTGTTCGCGCAGGGCGGCGACCATGCCGGGGATGTCGGTGTTGTCGCCGACGCGGCGGCCGTCCTCGGTGAAAACGACGGTGTTGACCGCCTCCACCGACGCGGCGGTCTCGCTGACCTCGTCCAGCAGGGGGATCACAACCCGCTTCAGCGGCATGGTCAGCGACAGCCCGGCCCACTCGGGCCCGAGCTTCTCGAAGAACGCGAGCAGCCCGGCCTCGTCGACCTCGAACCGGTCGTAGGTCCAGTCGGCCAGGCCCAACTCCCCGTAAGCGGCACGGTGCAGGACCGGGGAGAGGGAGTGGGCGATCGGGGAGCCGAGTACGGCGGCTCGGCGTGGTGCGGCCATCAGGGTCTTCCTCAGTTGTTCCGCGAGGCGTTGAACTGGTCGACCAGCTTCTGGTGTTCGGCGTTCGTCTTCGTGAACTTGCTGGTCTTGCCGTCGAGCGAGATGAAGTAGTACCAGCCGTCGTCCGTCGGCTTGAGGGCGCCCTTGATGGCGTCCTCGCCCGGGTTGTCGATCGGACCGGGCGGCAGGCCCTTGTGGAAGTACGTGTTGTACGGGTTGTCGTAGTTCCGCAGTTCGCTCAGGCTCAGGTCGATCTTGCTCTGGTTCTTGATGTAGTTGTAAGTGGAGTCGAACTCCAGCATGCCGTTGGTCTGCGGGTTCCCCGGCTTCATGCGGTTGTAGACGACCTCTGCCATCTTGCGGAAGTCGTCGTGGCTGGTGCCCTCGGCCTGAACCAGGCTGGCGACGGTGATCAGCTGCCACGGGTCTTCGAGTCCGAGGCTCTCGGCCTTCTTCTCGACCCCGAGCTTCTCGTACGTCGCGGTGGCCCGCTCGACCATCTGCTTCAGGACGTCCGCGGGCTTCTGCCCCTCGCTCACGCCGTAGCTGGAGGGGTAGAGGAAGCCTTCCAGCGGGTCCTTGACCTCGGCGTGGTTCTGCGCCCACGCGGGCAGGCCGAGCTTCTTGTAGTCCTTCTTGGCGACCGCGGCGGTGGTGCCGTCCTTGACCTTGAGGCGCTTGTCGATGAGCCGGTAGATGTCGGCGTTGCGCTTGCCCTCCGCGATGATCAGGTTGTCGCGGCTCTTGGGGCTGAGCATCAGTTCGACCGCACTCTCGGCCGACATTTGCTTCTGCAGCGTGTACACGCCGGCCTGGATCGTCCGGCCCTCGGGGTTGCCCGCCTGGGCCGAGACAAAGGCGTCGACGCTCTTGACCACACCGGCGGACTTCAGAGCCCGCCCGATCGCGTAGCCGTCCGCGCCCTCGGGGATCTCGACGGACACCTGCTGGCCGTTGCCCACGCCCGCGAAGTCCGGGGCGTCGCCGAAACGATCCTGGTAGTACTGGTAGCCGAAGTAGCTGACGCCCGCCAGGCCGCCGCCGAGGATCACGGCGACCAGCAGGCAGGCCATGCCGTTGCGGCGTTTCTTCGGTTTGCCGCCGCCGCGTCCCCGTTTGTCGTCGCGACCGCGACGTCCCTCCGGCTCCTCGCCGTCGTCATCGTCGTCCCCGCCCGCGAAGAAGGCGTGTTCGCCCTGGTCCGGGCCGGGGTCCCACTCCGGTTCCGGCGCGGGCTCGGGCTCGCGCCGACCGGGCGGCTCCGGGGGCGGGTACGCCTCAGGCGTGTCGTAGTACTCCTGCTGGCCCCCGCCGTACGCACCGGCCTGCTGCCCGTACGGATCCTGGGGATCACCGGAGTACGAGACCTGCTGGTGGGGGTCGTTGGCCCAGCCGCCGGTGTCGTACTGCTGCTGGTGGTAGCCCTGGTCCTGCTGATGTCCGGGGTCCTGCTGCCCCGGGTACTGCTGGTGCCCGTGGGCCTGTGCCGCGTACTGCTGGTCGTACGGGTACTGCTGCTGCGCCTGACCGTATCCGGCCTGGTCACCGGTGCCCCAGTCGCCGTACTGCGACTGCTGCGGCTGCTCTGGATAGTGCTGTGGCTGGCCGCCGTAGGGGGACTGCTGACCCTGATGGGCCTGCTGCCCGCCCCATCCGCCGTCCCCGTACAACGGGTCCTCCGGATGCCACGGTTCGGAGCCTTGGCCCCGGCCATACTCAGTCATCGATCCCCTAGAGCCGCGAGGCGGCGGTCACGCGGCTTCCGGCCCGGCTCCCGTCCCGCCTCTTGCTGTGCGGCGGCTGTTCGAACGCCACCGCATCGCGCGGAACGTTACCGTATCGCGATCAGATGACCACTTCGACGCCTTCGCCGGGTGCTTTACCTGACATCCGTTCGGATTCGAGGGCCTGTTGCAGGATGATCACGGCCGCTGCCTGGTCGATGACGGACCGGCCCTTCTTGGATTTCACGCCCGAGGCGCGCAGTCCCTGACTGGCTGTCACCGTCGTCATGCGTTCGTCGACGAGTCTCACCGGAACCGGGGAGATCATGCGGGCCAGTTCCTGGGTGAAGCCCCGGACCTTGACCGCGGCCGGGCCCTCGCCCCCCTTGAGGGAGCGCGGGAGCCCGACCACGACCTCCAAGGGTTCATACTCCTCGACGAGTTGCTTCAACCGCCGCTGAGCTGCGGGGATGTCACGCCCCGGGACCGTCTCCACCGGGGTGGCGAGGATCCCGTCGGGGTCGCACGAGGCGACCCCGATGCGGGCGTCCCCGACGTCGATCGCGAGTCGACGTCCTCTGCGCATGCTTTTCCGACCCGTCTCTTACTTGGCCGTCTCGGTGACCAGGCGCTCGACGGCGTCCACGGCGTCACCGATGGCGGCGGGGTTCTGGCCGCCGCCCTGGGCGACGTCCGGCTTGCCGCCACCGCCGCCGCCGAGGGTCTTGGCGGCCGTGCGAACCAGGTCGCCGGCCTTCAGACCGCGCTCGCGGGCGGCCTCGTTGGTGGCGATGACCGTCAGCGGCTTGCCGTTCGCCACTGTGAACAGGGCGACGACGGCGGCTCGTCCGCCCTGGATGCGTCCACGCACGTCGAGGACGAGCTTGCGGAGGTCGTCGGCGGTGGTGCCGTCCGGGACCTGACCGGTCACGACAGCAACGCCACGGACGTCCTTGGCGGACTCGGCGAGACCGGCGGCGGCCTGGAGGACCTTCTCGGCGCGGAACTTCTCGATCTCCTTCTCGGCGTCCTTCAGCTTGCCGAGCATGGCGGAGACCTTCTCCGGAAGCTCCTCCGGGCGGCCCTTGATCAGCTCCTGGAGCTGGGCGACGACCGTGTGCTCGCGGGCGAGGAAGTTGTAGGCGTCCACGCCGACCAGGGCCTCGATCCGGCGGACACCGGAACCGATGGAGGACTCGCCGAGCAGCTTCACCAGGCCCAGCTGGGCGGTGTTGTGCACGTGGGTACCGCCGCACAGCTCCTTGGAGAAGTCGCCGATGGTCACCACGCGGACGCGCTCGCCGTACTTCTCGCCGAACTCGGCGATGGCGCCCTGCTTCTTGGCCTCGTCGATGCCCATGACGTCGGCGCGGACGTCCAGGTCGCGGGCGAGCACCTCGTTGATCTTCTGCTCGACGTCGGTCATCACGGCCGTCGGAACGGCGGACGGGGAGCCGAAGTCGAACCGGAAGCGGCCGGGCTGGTTCTCGGAACCGGCCTGGGCAGCCGTCGGGCCGAGGGCGTCGCGCAGGGCCTGGTGGGTCAGGTGGGTGGCCGAGTGGGCGCGGGCGATGGCCTTGCGGCGGCGGTCGTCGATCGAGGCGTGGGCCTTGGCGCCGACGGTGACCTCGCCGACCTGGACGACGCCCTTGTGGACGTAGACCCCCGGGACCGGCTTCTGGCAGTCGCGGATCTCGATGACGGCACCGGTGTCGACCTTGATCTTGCCGGTGTCGCCGATCTGACCGCCGCCCTCGGCGTAGAACGGGGTGCGGTCGAGGACGATCTCGACCTCGTCGCCCTCGGTGGCGGCCGGGGAGGAGGCGCCGTCGACGAGGATGCCGACGATCGTGGACTCGCTCTCGGTGTCGGTGTAGCCGATGAAGTCGGTGGCACCGGCCTGGTCGGCGATCTCGCGGTAGGCGCCGGCGCCGGCGTGCCCGGTCTTCTTGGCCTGGGCGTCGGCCTTGGCGCGCTCCCGCTGCTCCTTCATCAGGCGCCGGAAGCCGTCCTCGTCCACGGAGAGGCCCTGCTCGGCGGCCATCTCCAGGGTGAGGTCGATCGGGAAGCCCCAGGTGTCGTGGAGCAGGAAGGCCTTGTCGCCGGGCAGGACGGTGCCGCCGGCGGCCTTGGTGTCCGTGACGGCCGTGTCGAGGATGTTGGTCCCGGCCTTCAGCGTCTTGAGGAAGGCGTTCTCCTCGGCGAGGGCCACCTTCTCGATGCGCTCGCGGTCGGTGACGAGCTCGGGGTACTGCTGGCCCATCATCTCGATCACGGTGTCGATCAGGTCCTTGACGACCGGGCCGGTGGCGCCGAGCAGGCGCATGTTGCGGATGGCGCGGCGCATGATGCGGCGCAGCACGTAGCCGCGGCCCTCGTTGCCGGGGGTGACACCGTCGCCGATGAGCATCACGGAGGTGCGCATGTGGTCGGTGACCACACGCAGGGAGACGTCCGAGTCGTGGGCGTCGCCGTAGCGGACGCCGGTCAGCTCGGTGGCCTTGTTGATGACGGCCATCGAGGTGTCGATCTCGTACATGTTCTGCACGCCCTGCAGAATCATGGCGAGGCGCTCGAGACCGAGACCGGTGTCGATGTTCTTGCTGGGCAGGTCGCCGAGGATCTCGAAGTTGTCCTTGCCGATGCCCTCGCCCCGCTCGTACTGCATGAAGACGAGGTTCCAGATCTCCACGTACCGCTCGTCGTTGACGGCGGGGCCGCCCTCGACGCCGAACTCGGGGCCGCGGTCGTAGTTGATCTCGGAACAGGGGCCGCAGGGGCCGGGGACGCCCATGGACCAGTAGTTGTCCTTCATGCCGAGGCGCTGGATGCGCTCCTTCGGCACACCGACGACCTCGTGCCAGATGCGCTCGGCCTCGTCGTCGTCCTTGTAGACGGTGATCCACAGGCGCTCGGGGTCGAGGCCGTAACCGCCCTTGTCCTGGGCGCTGGTGAGCAGCTCCCAGGCGTGCTTGATGGCGCCTTCCTTGAAGTAGTCGCCGAAGGAGAAGTTGCCGCACATCTGGAAGAACGTGCCGTGCCGGGTGGTCTTGCCGACCTCTTCGATGTCGGGCGTGCGCACGCACTTCTGCACGCTGGTGGCGCGCGCGAAGGGCGGCTTGACCTCACCCAGGAAGTAGGGCTTGAAGGGCACCATGCCGGCCGGGACGAGGAGCAGAGTCGGGTCGTCCGCGATGAGCGACGCCGAAGGGACGACGGTGTGACCGCGCTCCTCGAAGAAGCTCAACCAGCGGCGGCGAATCTCAGCCGACTCCATCAGTGGTCCTCATTCCGGTTGTACGGGTACGTCTGGTACGTCGAACCGTCGACGTACTTGGGGTTGTTGCGGTTCTCGATGGCGATGTGCCGCCGAGGCGCCGGGAGTTCGGGATTCTCGTTGATCCCGAGGGCGTCACCCAGCTCGGCCTCGCGGACGGCCATGTTGTCCCGGACGTCGAGCGCGAAGCCCACCGCGCGGTCCTTGATGCGGTGACCGGCCTCGATCGCCTTGTTCCCGGCGGTTCTGGCGAGGCTCTCGGGGGTCAGCTGCTTCAGCTTGCGATTGACCTTGGTGGTGGCCCACACACCGGCGGCGACGCCCGTGGTGAACCAGAAGGTACGGCGGAACATCGCTGGCTCTCAGTCCCTCTTGTCTCGGGCGCTGCGCCGGGTGACCGTACGGCCCACGATCACGGTACGCCTGGACGCCTTGGCGGGCACGTCCTCCTTGCCGCCGCCGAGGGCCCGGCGGACGCCGTAGCCGAAGGCCGCGACCTTGACCAGGGGGCCGCCGAAGGTGGAGGCGACGGTGGTCGACAGCGCCGAGGCGTTCGACGTGACCTCCTGGACGTCGGAGGCGATCGAGTCGACCCGGTCGATCTGGGTCTGCGCGGAGCGCACCGCCGCGGAGGCGTCGGCCAGCAGCGGGACGGCCTGGTCGGTCACGTCCGCCACGAGCTTGGTGGTCGCCTTGAGCGTCTGGGCCACCCTCGCCAGCGCGACGGCGAGGAAGGAGACCAGGATCGCCCAGAAGACGGCCACCAGGATTCCGGCAACCTCTCCACCGGACACTGTGTGCACCCGCTCCCTGAAACGTGCCTGAACATCGAAAAAGTCGTGCGACGAGCCTATCGCGCCGGGGGTGGCGCTCCGTACCGGATTACCCTCCGGCGCCGGGGCAATCGCGAAAGCCCGCCGCCTCGCCCGCCCGGAGGGGCGGGGAGACGGCGGGCTGAGGTACCGCGTGCCTGCCGTGGATCAGCGGGCGTAGTACTCGACGACGAGCTGCTCGTCGCAGATCACCGGGATCTCCTTGCGGTTCGGCTCGCGGTCCAGGCGGAACGCCAGGGCCTTGAGGTTCACCTGGAGGTAGCGCGGGGTCTCACCGTCGGGGGCGAAGCCACCCTCACGAGCGATCGTGAAGAGGGTCTTCTCCTTGGAGCGCTCGCGGACCTGCACGACGTCGTCCGGACGGACACGGAAGGAGGGCTTGTCGACCTTCTTGCCGTTGACCGCGATGTGGCCGTGGACGACCATCTGGCGGGCCTGGTAGATCGTGCGGGCGATGCCCGAACGCAGGACCAGGGCGTCGAGACGACGCTCCAGCTCGATGATCAGGGCCTCACCGGTCTTGCCCTGGACCTTGGAGGCACGGTCGTAGGCGCGGACGAGCTGGCGCTCGGACACGTCGTACTGCGCGCGCAGACGCTGCTTCTCGAGCAGACGGACCTTGTAGTCCGAGTTCTGCTTGCGGCCGCGGCCGTGCTCACCCGGCGGGTAGGGGCGGGCCTCGAAGTACTTGACGGCCTTCGGGGTCAGCGCGATGCCGAGGGCACGCGACTTCTTGACCTTGGGGCGGGACTGGTTCGCCACTGTTTTTCGCTTTCGTTGTATCGGCTTGTCAGTGTTGTGGGAGGTCGCATCCGCAGCCGGGGAAACCCGCCTGGAACCCTGTCGGGCCCGGGTGGGCAGCCGCTCCCTGGTCTGGGCACATACGTGCAGCACGCGAGTGGCCCACCGGCCGGTCCCGTCCCAGGACGGGTGGTGGTGGGCTGCCCGCGACACCGTTCGACGGTGCGCGACGCTCCTGGAGCCGATCCCGGAGGATCGGGACTCCGGCCGACTGTCCCGTTCTGACTGCACGGGACGCGGCACTCCGGACGAGTTTACAGGGTGCTCAGGACCGCTTTCGACCGAGGTTCTTCCGGGTCCACTCCACCGCGTCCGCATAGCGGGCCTCCGCGCCGTGCCGGGTCGGCTCGTAGTACTCGCGGTTCTTCAGCTCGTCCGGGGCGTACTGCTGGGCCGCGATGCCCTCGGGCAGGTCGTGCGGGTAGACGTAGCCCTGGCCGTGGCCGAGCTTGGTCGCGCCCTTGTAGTGGCTGTCGCGCAGGTGGGCGGGGACGGGTCCGGCGTGGCCCTTGCGGACGTCCTCCAGGGCGGCCCCGATCGCGGTGGTCGCGGCGTTGGACTTGGGCGCCAGGGCGAGGGCGATGGTGGCGTGGCTGAGGGTGAGGGCGGCTTCGGGGAAGCCGATCATGGCGACGGCCTGGGCGGCGGCGACCGCCGTCGGCAGGGCGGTCGGGTCGGCCAGGCCGATGTCCTCGCTGGCGGAGATCATCAGGCGCCGGGCGATGAAGCGGGGGTCCTCGCCGGCCTCGATCATCCGGGCCAGGTAGTGCAGGGCGGCGTCGACGTCGGAGCCGCGGATGGACTTGATCAGGGCGCTGGCCACGTCGTAGTGCTGGTCGCCGTCGCGGTCGTACTTCACGGCGGCCCGGTCGACCGTCTCCTCCAGGGTCGTCAGGCCGATCTCCGCCTCGCCCTTGTCGAGGGCGGCTCCGGCGGCCGCCTCCAGGGCGGTCAGGGCGCGGCGGGCGTCGCCGCCGGCGATGCGCAGGAGGTGGCTCTCGGTCTCCTCGGGGAGCGTGACGGCGTCCTTGAGGCCCCGCTCGTCGGTGAGGGCGCGGCGGATGAGGGCCCTGATGTCGTCGTCCGTGAGCGGTTCGAGGGTGAGCAGCAGGGAGCGGGACAGCAGGGGCGAGATCACCGAGAAGTACGGGTTCTCCGTCGTCGCCGCGATGAGCGTCACCCAGCGGTTCTCGACGGCCGGGAGCAGGGAGTCCTGCTGGGCCTTGCTGAAGCGGTGGATCTCGTCGAGGAAGAGGACGGTCTCCTTGCCGTACCCGCCGGAGGCGCGGCGGGCGCCGTCGATGACCGCGCGGACCTCCTTGACGCCGGCGGTGATCGCCGACAGCTCCACGAAGCGGGCGTCGGTCGCCTTGGAGACGACGTAGGCCAGGGTGGTCTTGCCGGTGCCGGGCGGGCCCCAGAGGAGCACCGAGGAGGGCCCGGCGGGGCCGGAGGCCTCCCCCACCAGCCTGCGCAGGGGCGAGCCCGGCTTCAGCAGATGCTGCTGGCCCACGACCTCGTCGAGGGTGCGCGGGCGCATCCGCACCGCCAGGGGGCTGCTGGACGGCTCCTTCTCCTGGCGTTCTTCGGCTGCGGCGGTGAACAGGTCGGGCTCCACGTCAGAAACCCTAAATCACGGCACTGACAATCCGGCCGGGCCCCGGAACCGGGACTCAGCTGAGCCAGAAGTCCCACCAGCGGGTCAGGATCAGCATGCCGATGATGCCGATGTGCAGCACGGGCATGACCCACGTGAACTCGCCGAAGAAGCTCTTGAGCCAGCTCGGGGCGGGCAGGAAGCCCTTGCGGATGTTGAACGACGTGACGTACCAGAACATCAGGATCGTGGCGACCCAGGCCAGGCTGCACCACAGGCACAGGGCGTTGATCCGGTACAGGGACTGGAACATCAGCCAGGCACAGAAGGCGACGCCGAACAAGCAGCCCGCGTTGAAGGTGAGCCAGTACCAGCGCGGGAAGCGGGCGCGGGCGAGCAGCGCCATGCCGACGCCGATGACGATCCCGTAGCAGACGAGACCGAGCATCGGGTTCGGGAAACCGAAGACCGCGGCCTGCTTGCTCTCCATGACGCTGCCGCAGGAGACCACGGGGTTGAGGCTGCAGCCGGGCGTGTACGTCTTGCCCTCGATCTTGGCCTCGAGGATCTTGAACTTGTCGATCGTGATGACCCACGAGGCGAGCAGTCCGGCGGCGCCGGTGATCATCAGCAGCAGGGCGAGGGCCCGGCTGCCGCCCTCCGCGCGGGGCGCGATCTCGGCACGCTGCGGCTCGGGCTCCACGGAGACGTCCTTGACTGTCGTCTTGCTCATCACGCCGATTCCGTCACTTGAGACCTGAACATCTTCGGGCAGGGCCATTGTGCCGCACAGGTGCCTGTGTCCACCGTTCAGTGAACATAAGGATTCCACCCGGGCGTCCCCGAGGGTTGTGTTCCGGCCGACGCTCGTCGCATGACAGCACAGGTGTACGGACTTGCCGTGGACGTCGCGATGGAGATCTTCCAGGGCAATCGGGACCGGGACGCGGGCGAGGTGTCCGTGCTCGGGTCTGACCCGGCGACCGCCACGCGCGCGTGGCGTTCACGAGTCGGGATCGTCCGGCAGGACGAATCGGCGCCCGCCGAGTTGACGGTGCCCGAGACCGGGGTGCTGCGACCGATCGCCGAGGGGTGCACGAAAAGAGGAAGGCGCCGAGCCCCGGCGCCTTCCCCCACCGTGTCTCAGCCGAGCCGTGCCTCCAGCTCGGCCACGATCTCGTTCACTCCCACCGCCGTCTGCTCGCCGGACTCCATGTCCTTGAGCTGGACGACGCCCTCGGCGAGGTCGCGTTCGCCGGCGACGACGGTGTAGCGGGCGCCGCTGCGGTTGGCGTTCTTCATCGCGCCCTTGAGGCCCTTGCCGCCGTAGGAGAAGTCGGCCGCGATGCCGTTCTTGCGCAGCTCCGTGACCTTGGCGAACAGGACCCGGCGGGCCTCCTCGCCGAGTGGGACGGCGAACACGCTGGTGGTGGCGGGCAGTTCGAGCTCGACGCCCTCCGCCTCCAGGGCGAGGACCGTGCGGTCGACGCCGAGGGCCCAGCCGACGGACGGCAGCGCGGGGCCGCCGATCATCTCGGAGAGGCCGTCGTAGCGGCCGCCGCCGCCCACCGCGGACTGCGAGCCGAGGCCGTCGTGGACGAACTCGAAGGTGGTGCGGGTGTAGTAGTCCAGGCCGCGGACCAGCTTCGGGTCGTCCTCGAAGGAGACGCCCGCCGCCGAGATCAGCGCACGGACCTCCTCGTGGTACGCCTTGCACGCGTCGCACAGGTAGTCACGCAGCAGCGGCGCGTCCCCCAGCTGCTTCTGGACCGACTCGCGCTTGTCGTCCAGGACGCGCAGCGGGTTGATCTCCGCGCGGCGCAGGGTGTCCTCGTCCAGGTCCAGGCCGCGCAGGAACTCCTGCAGCGCCGACCGGTAGACGGGGCGGCACTCCTGGTCGCCCAGGCTGTTGAGCAGGATCCGGAAGTTGCTCAGGCCCAGCGAGCGGTACGCCTGGTCGGCCAGGATGATCAGCTCGGCGTCCAGCGCCGGGTCCTCCGCGCCGATCGCCTCGGCGCCGACCTGGGAGAAGTGGCGGTAACGGCCCTTCTGGGGACGCTCGTAGCGGTAGTACGAGCCGGAGTACCAGAGCTTGACCGGGAGGTTGCCGGCCTTGTGGAGGTTGGCCTCCAGCGCGGCGCGCAGGACGGAGGCCGTGCCCTCGGGGCGCAGGGCGAGCCGGTCGCCGCCCTTGGTCTCGAAGGCGTACATCTCCTTGGTCACGATGTCGGTGGACTCACCGACCCCGCGCGCGAAGAGTTCGACGTTCTCGAAGCCGGGCGTCTCGATGTAGCCGTAGCCGGAGTTGCGCAGCGGAGCGGCGATCGCCTCACGGACGGCGAGGTACTTCGCGCTGTCCGGCGGGATCAGGTCGTACGTGCCCTTGGGGGCCTTGAAGGTGCTCACGGAAGGTCTCGTCACATTCCTCGTCGGGGAGCCTGAGCGGGTCCCTGGCCGGCGGCCACCTGCCGCAGATACGGGTTGGTGGAGCGCTCCTGGCCGATGGTCGTCTGGGGGCCGTGGCCGGACAGCACCACGGTCGAGTCGTCGAGCGGCAGGCACACGCGGGCCAGCGAGTCGAGCATCTCGGCCATGTCGCCGCCGGGCAGGTCGGTGCGTCCGATGGAGCCGGCGAACAGCAGGTCGCCCGAGAAGAGGATCGGCGGGATGTCCGCCGCCTCGGGCATGCCGAAGGTCACCGACCCCTTGGTATGGCCCGGCGCGTGCGCGACGGACAGCTCCAGGCCCGCCAGCTCCAGCTTCGCCCCGTCGGTCAGCTCCTTGACGTCGTCCGGCTCCCCCACGGTCAGCTCGCCCAGCAGCGGCATCCCGATGGAACGGCCGATCCCCTTCTCGGGGTCGCTCATCATGTACCGGTCGTCGGGGTGGATCCAGGCCGGCACGTCGTGCGCGCCGCACACCGGGACGACCGAGGCCACGTGGTCGATGTGGCCGTGGGTGAGGACGACTGCGACGGGCTTGAGGCGATGCTTTTTGATCGCTTCCTCGACGCCGTCGGCGGCCTGATGGCCGGGGTCGATGATCACGCACTCCTCACCGGCGGCGGGGGCGACGAGGTAGCAGTTCGTCCCCCAGGCCCCGGCGGGGAACCCGGCAATGAGCACGATCGTCCTTCGTTGTGTCGATACGGGCGGCTACGGCTGCTCACAGAGCCTACCGGCGCTGCCGATTCCTCAGCGAACCCATATACGGTACGGGGCACACGCACGCGCTCGGCACACAGGACGCAGGCGTACCGGTCGACGTTCGAGACCCATGAGGAGAGAACCCGGTGGTCAGCCAGGAACAGCGGCGGCGTCAGCTCGCCCGGGAGAAGTTCTTGCGGCAGCAGCAGCGACGCACGGACGCGCGACGCAAGGCCCGTATCCGCAACTCCGTGATCGCCTCGGTTCTCGGCGTGGTCGTGGTGCTCTCGGTGACGGTCTTCCTGACCAAGCCGTTCGAGGACGACGGCAAGAAGGAGAACGCGAACGCGGAGGTCACGCCGAGCGCCACGCCCAGCAAGGCCCCGGACCCGTGCGAGAAGCCGGCCCCGGGCAAGGTCAAGTCGGAGACCTGGAAGAAGGAACCGGCGATGACCATCGACGAGTCGGCGAAGTACACGATGAAGCTGGACACCACCTGCGGTGAGATAGACGTCGACCTGAAGGCGTCGGCGGCACCGCACACCGTCAACTCGTTCAACTTCCTGCTCGGCAAGGGCTACTTGGACCACAGCAAGTGCCACCGGCTCACCGACCAGGGCATCTACGTCCTGCAGTGCGGCGACCCCAAGGGCACCGGCATGGGCGGACCGGGCTACACCATCCCGGACGAGAACCTCAAGGACAAGAGCCTCAAGGGCGGGGTGTACCCGGCCGGCACCGTCGCGATGGCGAACCAGTACAACGCGCAGACGAAGCAGGGCCGCAACAGCGGCGGCAGCCAGTTCTTCCTCGTCTACCAGGACAGTCAGCTTCCGGCCGACTACACGCCGTTCGGTACGGTGTCCGAGGCGGGCATGAGGGTTCTGAAGAAGATCGCGGACGCGGGAGCGCAGGCCCCCGACCCTCAGACGGGCAATACGGCGCCCAACGCGACGGTCGTGATCAACAAGGCCACGATCACGAAATCCTGACCCCCAACTGCGAAATTTCGGTCGCGCGGGATGCGGACAGGCCCCCCGCCGGTCGCCTATGTTGGCCGTGACGAAACTGTGGACGATGCCCGGGGGAGCTTCAGGCCCCCCGCAGGCATCATGTGGAGGAGGCGCTGTGAGCAGCGACCCGTGGGGCCGCGTCGACGAGACGGGGACCGTGTACGTGCGTACGGCCGACGGCGAGCAGGTCGTCGGTTCCTGGCAGGCGGGCTCCCCCGAGGAGGCGTTGGCCTATTTCGAGCGCAAGTACGAGGGCCTGGTTGTCGAGATCGGCCTCCTCGAGAAGCGAGTGAAGACCACCGACCTGTCGGCGAAGGACGCTCAGGCCGCCATCGACCACATCCGGGAGCAGGTCGACGCGCACCACGTGGTGGGCGACTTGGACGCCCTGCGGGTCCGGCTGGACAAGCTCGTGGAGCTGGTGGAGGCGCGCCGCGAGGAGCGCAAGGCGCAGCGGGCGAAGCAGTCCGACGAGGCCCGCCACGCCAAGGAGGCGCTGGTCGCCGAGGCGGAGGAGCTGTCGCAGTCGGACCAGTGGCGGGCGGCCGGTGAGCGGCTGCGGGCCCTGGTGGACACCTGGAAGGGTCTGCCGCGCCTGGACCGCAAGTCCGACGACGAGCTGTGGCACCGGTTCTCGCACGCGCGGTCGGCGTTCTCCAAGCGGCGCAAGCAGCACTTCGCGCAGCTGGACGCGCAGCGCGAGGAGGCCCGCAAGACCAAGGAGCGGCTGGTCTCCGAGGCCGAGGCGCTGTCGAACTCGACGGACTGGGGCGTGACGGCGGCGCGCTACCGCGAGCTGATGTCCGAGTGGAAGGCCGCGGGCCGCGCCCAGCGCGAGCACGAGGACGACCTGTGGAACCGCTTCCGCGGCGCCCAGGACGTCTTCTTTGCGGCCCGCAGCTCGGTCTTCGCCGAGCGTGACGCCGAGCAGTCGGAGAACCTCAAGCTCAAGGAGGAGCTGGCCGAGGAGGCCGAGAAGCTCCTGCCGATCACGGACCTGAAGGCGGCCCGCGCCGCGTTCCGGAACGTGAACGAGCGCTGGGAGGCCATCGGCCATGTGCCGCGCGACGCCCGGCCGAAGGTCGAGGGCCGGATGCACGCGGTCGAGCGGGCCATCCAGGAGGCCGAGGAGGCCGAGTGGCGCCGGACGAACCCGGAGGCACGCGCGCGTGCCGAGGGTCTGACCGGCCAGCTGCAGGCCGCCGTGGACAAGCTGCGGGGCCAGATCGAACAGGCCCGCGCGCAGGGCAACAACGCCAAGGCCGACAAGCTCCAGCGTGAGCTCGACGGCCGGCAGGCGCTGCTGGACCAGGCGCAGAAGGGCCTGCAGGAGTTCGGAGGCTGAGCAGCCGACGCGAAAGGGGGCTTCCGTACACGCCGTACGGGAGCCCCCCTTTCGTGTGGCCGCTGCGGGCCGTTACGACCTGCTGCGCGCCGACGTCACCCGGTACACGTCGTAGACGCCCTCCACTCCCCTGACCGCCTTCAGCACATGGCCGAGGTGCTTCGGATCGCCCATCTCGAAGGTGAAGCGGGAGGTGGCGACGCGGTCGCGGGAGGTCTGGACGGCCGCGGAGAGGATGTTGACGTGCTGGTCGGACAGCACGCGGGTGACGTCCGACAGCAGCCGGGATCGGTCCAGGGCCTCGACCTGGATGGCGACCAGGAAGACCGAGGACTGGGTGGGCGCCCACTCGACGTCGAGGATGCGCTCGGGCTCGCGGGACAGCGAGTCGACGTTCACGCAGTCGCTGCGGTGCACCGATACGCCGCTGCCGCGGGTGACGAAGCCGATGATGGGGTCGCCCGGGACGGGCGTGCAGCAGCGGGCCAGCTTGACCCACACGTCCTCGACGCCCTTGACGACGACGCCCGGGTCCGCGCTGGTACGGCGCTTGCGGCTGCGGCCGGGGGCCGGCGGGACCGACTCGTCGATCTCCTCGGTGGCGGCCTCCTCGCCGCCGAGGGCCTGGACGAGTTTTTGCACGATGTTCTGCGCGGAGACATGGCCCTCGCCGATCGCCGCGTACAGCGCGGAGATGTCGGCGTAGCGCATCTCGTGCGCGAGGGTCACCAGGGAGTCGCCGGTCAGGATGCGCTGGATCGGCAGGTTCTGTTTGCGCATCGCGCGGACGATGGCGTCCTTGCCCTGCTCGATCGCCTCGTCGCGGCGTTCCTTGGAGAACCAGGCCCGGATCTTGTTGCGGGCGCGCGGTGACTTGACGAAGCCGAGCCAGTCCCGGGAGGGGCCGGCGCCGGCCGCCTTGGAGGTGAAGACCTCCACCAGGTCGCCGTTGTCCAGAGTGGACTCCAGCGGCACCAGCCGGCCGTTGACGCGGGCGCCTATGGTGCGGTGCCCGACCTCGGTGTGCACCGCGTACGCGAAGTCGACCGGGGTCGCGCCGGCGGGGAGTGCTATGACGTCGCCCTTGGGGGTGAAGACGAAGACCTCGTTGCGGGAGAGGTCGAAGCGCAGCGACTCCAGGAACTCGCCCGGGTCCTCCGTCTCCTTCTGCCAGTCCAGCAGTTGCCGCAGCCAGGCCATGTCGTTGAGGTGGTCGTCCTTGCCCTTGCCGGACGACTTGGGGGCGTCGCTGCGCACCTTGGAGGCGCCCGCGACGGCCTCCTGCTTGTACTTCCAGTGCGCGGCGATGCCGTACTCGGCGCGGCGGTGCATGTCGAAGGTGCGGATCTGCAGCTCGACCGGCTTGCCGCCGGGGCCGATGACCGTCGTGTGCAGCGACTGGTACATGTTGAACTTGGGCATCGCGATGTAGTCCTTGAACCGGCCGGGGACCGGGTTCCATCGCGCGTGCACCGTGCCGAGGGCCGCGTAGCAGTCGCGGACGGTCTCCACGAGGACACGGATGCCCACCAGGTCGTAGATCTCCGCGAAGTCCCGGCCGCGGACGATCATCTTCTGGTAGACGCTGTAGTAGTGCTTCGGGCGGCCGGTGACGGTCGCCTTGATGCGGGCCGCCCTCAGGTCCTGCTGGACCTCGTCGGTGACGATGGCCAGGTACTCGTCACGCTTGGGTGCCCGCTCGGCCACCAGCCGGACGATCTCGTCGTACATCTTGGGGTAGAGGATCGCGAAGGCGAGGTCCTCCAGCTCCCACTTGATGGTGTTCATGCCCAGGCGGTGGGCGAGCGGCGCGTAGATCTCGAGGGTCTCGCGCGCCTTCTTCTCCTGCTTCTCGCGCTTGAGGTAGCGCATGGTGCGCATGTTGTGCAGGCGGTCGGCGAGCTTGATGACCAGGACGCGCGGGTCCTTGGCCATGGCGACGACCATCTTGCGCACGGTCTCGGCCTGCGCGGCCTCACCGAACTTGACCTTGTCCAGCTTGGTGACGCCGTCGACGAGCAGCGTGACGACGTCGCCGAAGTCGCGGCGCAGGTCGTCCAGGCCGTACTCGGTGTCCTCGACCGTGTCGTGCAGCAGGCCGGCCATCAGCGTGGCCGGATCCATGCCCAGCTCGGCGAGGATGGTCGTGACGGCGAGCGGGTGCGTGATGTACGGGTCGCCGCTCTTGCGCTTCTGGCCGCGGTGCCAGCGCTCGGCGACCTGGTAGGCGCGCTCGATCTGGCGGAGCGTAGCCGTCTCGATCTTCGGGTCGTTGCCGCGCACTATCCGCAGCAGCGGCTCCAGCACCGGGTTGTACGGGTTCGCCCTCTGCACACCGAGCCGGGCCAGACGGGCGCGGACGCGGTTGGAGGAGCCGGAGCGGGCCTGCTGGCCCGCCGCCTGACGGACCGCGGGTGGGGTGGGCTTGGGCCGCGACTGCTCGGCGGGCTTGTCGACCGGCGCCGCCTGGGCGTGCTCGACCGGCCCGCGGGTGTCGTTCTTCGCGTGGGGCGCGTTCGGCGCGGGCTTGGCCGCGGCTGCCGAGGCGGACTCGGGCTTGGCGGCGGTCAGGTGCTGGGCCTCGTCTGGCAAGAGGACTCCTCGTGCGCGATCCGGGTCCCCCGGTCAGGCTCCGGACCCCCATGGTAGCGATCCCGGGCCCCGGGATCGCCTTCAGGCCAATGTGAGGACCGTCTACCCGGGAAACGCAGGTAACGCACGAGGCGGGCTCCGGATTCCTCCGGGCCCGCCTCTGCGGTGTCGTGCTGGTCTTCGCCGGGACGGCTGCGCGGCCGCTAGACCGTGAGCAGCGCCTCCAGCGGGGCGCCGTTCAGCGCCGGCTCCAGGCGGGCGCGGCCGCTCAGGAAGCCGAGCTCCATGAGGACGGCGAGACCCGCGACCTCGGCGCCGGCCCGGCGGATGAGCTCCACCGAGGCCTCGGCGGTGCCGCCGGTGGCGAGGACGTCGTCGACGATGAGCACCCGGTCCTCGGGGTTCAGGTCCTCGGCGTGCACCTCGATCTCCGCCGAGCCGTACTCCAGGTCGTAGGCCTGGGCGAGGGTGGCTCCGGGGAGCTTGCCCGCCTTGCGTACGGGGATGAAGCCGAGGCCGGCGCGGACGGCGGCCGGGGCACCGAGGATGAAGCCACGGGCCTCCAGGCCGACGACCTTGGTGGCCCCGGTCCTCTGGGCGATCTCGGCGAGGGCGTCGGTGAGCGCGGTGAACGCCGACGGGTCCGCCAGGAGCGGGGTGATGTCCTTGAACATCACGCCCGGCTCCGGGTAGTCCGCCACGTCGCGGATGCGGCTGAGCAGCAGCTCCTTGATGTCGGTCATCGGCGCTTCCCCGAGGGGCGGCCGCGGCCGCGGCTGCGGGAGGCGGGCTGGTTCCGCGGCCCGACCACCGCGGGTGCGGCGTCCTCCGGCTCGTCGGCGTACGTCTCCTCGACGTCGGTCTCCGTCCCGCCCTGGGCGGCGGACTGGGCCCGCTTGGCCAGGACGCGCTTCTTCAGGGCCTTCATCGCCGGCTCGCGCTCCTTGAGGTCGGCGACGAGCGGCGTGGCGATGAAGATCGAGGAGTACGCGCCGGCGGCGAGACCGACGAACAGCGACAGCGAGATGTCGTTCAGCATGCCGGCGCCGAGGACACCGCCACCGATGAACAGCAGGCCCGCGACCGGCAGCAGCGCCACCACCGTGGTGTTGATGGAGCGGACCAGGGTGCTGTTGATCGAGCGGTTGGCGACGTCGCTGTAGGTCCAGCGGGTCTGCTTGGTGAGGTCCTTGGTCTGCTCCTTGAGGCTGTCGAAGACCACGACCGTGTCGTAGAGCGAGTAGCCGAGGATGGTCAGCAGACCGATCACGGTGCCCGGTGTGACCTCGAAGCCGACCAGGGCGTAGATGCCGACGGTGATGGTGATGTCGTGGATCAGCGCGACGAACGCGGCCAGCGCCATGCGCCACTCGAACGCGATCGCCAGGTAGATCACCACGAGGAACAGGAAGATGCCGAGGCCCTGCCAGGCCTTGTTGGCGATCTGCTCACCCCAGCTGGGGCCGACCAGTTCGGCGTTGATCTGCTCCGCGTCGACCTTGAGGTCGTCCGACAGCTGGGCCTTGATCTGGTTGGCCTTGTCGGTCTCGATGCCCGCGACCTGGATCCGCAGGCTGCCGTCACCGAGCTTCTGGACGATCGCGTCGTGCCCGGAGGCCGTTTCCGCGTACTCCTCGGCCTGGGACACCGAGACGCTCATGTTCTTCGGGGTGTTGAAGACGGCACCGCCCTGGAACTCGATGCCCATGTTCAGGCCGCGCACCGCCAGGCCGACGATGGCCGTGATGGTGATCAGGATCGACAGGCCGTACCAGATCTTGCGGTTCTTGACGAAGTCGTAGCCGATCTCGCCGCGGTGCAGCCGGGCGCCGAGGTTGCCGAGTTTCGACATCTCACGCCTCCTTCGTCTCGACGGGGGCGGAGGGACGGCGGGTGCGGCGCAGTGGCGGCTGGGCACCCAGGCTCTTCGGGTCGAGGCCGGACCACTTGTGGCCGTTCGCGAAGAAGGGGCGACGGGCCAGCAGCGTCAGCAGCGGCTTGGTGAAGAGGAAGACCACGACCACGTCGAGCAGCGTGGTCAGGCCGAGCGTGAAGGCGAAGCCGCGCACCTTGCCGACGGTGACGATGAAGAGCACCGCGGCGGCGAGGAACGACACGAAGTCGGAGACCAGGATGGTGCGCCGGGCACGCGGCCAGGCCCGCTCGACGGCGGGGCGCAGCGTACGGCCCTCGCGGATCTCGTCGCGGACGCGTTCGAAGTAGACGATGAACGAGTCCGCCGTGATGCCGATGGCGACGATGGCACCGCAGACCGCCGGCAGGTTCAGCGCGAAGCCGATGGCCGGGCCGAGCAGGGCCATGAGCGTGTAGGTGAGGGCGGCGGAGACCAGCAGCGAGAGGATCGCGACGAACGACAGACCGCGGTAGTAGGCCAGCAGGTAGATGACGACCAGCGCGAGACCGATCGCGCCCGCGATCAGACCGGCCTGCAGCTGGTCACCGCCGAGCGCGGCGGTCACGGTCGTCATGCTGTCCACCTTGAAGGTGAGCGGCAGCGCGCCGTAGCTCAGCATGTTGGACAGTTCCTGGGCGGACTGCTGGTTGAAGTTGCCGGAGATCTCGGCGTTGCCGCCGGTCAGGGCCTGCCGGACGGACGGGTCGGAGACCACGTCGCCGTCCAGGACGATCGCGAACTGGTTCTGCGGCGGCTGGTTCTGGGCCAGCTTGCCGGTGATGTCGCCGAACTTCTTGGCACCGGCGTCCGTGAAGTCCATCGTGACGGTCCAGCCGGCACCGGTCTGGGTGTTCAGGACGGCCTGGGCCTTGTCGACGTCCGTGCCGTCGACCTCGGCGGGACCGAGGATGTACTTCTGCCACTGGCCCCCCGAGTTCTTGCCGCAGGCCAGGGTGGGCTGGGAGGCCTTGACGCCGTCGCCCACGGTGGAGCGGGTCTTGGTGTCCGTGCAGTCGAGCTTGGCGTACTTCGCCTGCAGCGCGTTCGCGTCGGCCTCGGCGGTGCCGCCGCTCGCCGACGGGGAGGGGCTGGCCCCGGGCTTGTCCGAGGCGCTCGCGGACGGCGTGGCGTCGGCCTTCAGCCCGTCGGTGACCGCCCGGCCCTGGGTGGTGGGCGTGGCGGACGGGGAGGCGGAGTTCTTGTCGGTGGCCTCGGGCTTGTCGGACGCCTTGCCGGACGGCTGGTCCGAGGGGTTGCCGGTGGGGCTCGGGGAGGGGCTGGCCGCGCCCTTGCCGCCGGAGACCTCGGTGGCGATGACCGGGCGGAAGTAGAGCTTGGCGGTGGTGCCGACCTGCTTGCGGGCCTGCTCGGAGTTGGTCCCCTTGGGGATGTTCACGACGATGTTGTCGCGGCCCTGCGTCTGGACCTCGGCCTCCGAGACGCCCAGACCATTGACGCGGCGCTCCATGATGGAGACGGCCGTGTCCATGTTGGTCTTGTTGATCGCCGACTCGTTGCCGGCCTCGGGGACCGCACGGAGCGTGATGCTCGTACCGCCGGCAAGGTCGATGCCGAGACGCGGCTTCGTGTGCCCCGAGGCGAACATCCCACCGGTGAGCGCCACGATGGCGATCAGGATCAGGGCCAGCGAGCGCCCCGGCTTGCTCTGGGCGCTCGCGTTCCTGCCCTTTTTAGGTGTGGCCACCTTCTCGTACTCCCTCTCGGGCCACCTCGCTCCGGATCGGCGGACGGGCGGCCATGACATGGTGTCGGGATTCCGTGCGAGCTGGGCGCGTCCCGGGGTGCGCGGGCCGGGCCCAGTCGCCCCGGCACAGGGTAGAAGGTCAGGCGGGTAGCAGGCACTTGAGCAGGACGGTGCTCGGAGCCAGGGCTCTAACGGTGTGGAGGTCCTG
>NZ_JBEOXI010000115.1:0-25729 GCF_040296465.1 Streptomyces sp. NPDC002130 | reverse complement strand
CAGGACCTCCACACCGTTTGAGCCCTGGCTCCGAGCACCGTCCTGCTCAAGTGCCTGCTACCCGCCTGACCTTCTACCCTGTGCCGGGGCGACTGAGCAGGGGGCGCGGCGATGAGCATGTACTTCGACGTCGGTGACGAGACGCTGTGGAACCCCTCGAACGGTGCCGGCCGCCTCTTCGTACGGCAGGTCGAGGTCTTCGAGGCGGAGCTCGAGCTGCCCTCGGGAATCGGTCACAAGCATGAGGGCGACCCGGACACACTCGAGATCGATCCGGTCGTGTACGCGCGGTTCGCACGCGGCTTGGTCGCCTGGCACTGCCGGACGGGACACTCCGTGATCCTCGCGCTCTCCGAAGGGTTCGTGGCCACGGCGGTCGCGCTTGCGCGGCGCGCCGGAATCGAGGTGGAGACACGGCCTCCAGGGCTCGGCCATGTGGCCGGTGGCGTCCGGCCCGACGTGCAGGTTCCCGGCAATCCTCGGACCGCGTCAGCCGCTGTCCTCGCCGCGTTGGACACGCGGGCGCGAGAGGTGGACCGCTGGATGTCCAGCTGAGACGGCGCGTCCAGGGACACCCCACCCCACCCGACCCCGGTGCCGCAGGGGACGCCGAAGCCCCCCGCCCGATCATCGGGAGGGGGGCTTCGGAAGGTCGGAAGGACCAGCGGTGACCGCCTACTTCACCGGCTCCGGCTCCGGCGCGCTCGTAGAGTCCGACGTGCCGGCCGGCGGCTCGCCGTCGTCGTCGTTCGAGTCGTCGTCGGCGTCCTCCGCCGGGACCGGCGTCTTCACCGAGTCCAGCAGGAGCTGGGCGACGTCCACGACCGTGATCGACTCCTTCGCCTTGCCCTCGTTCTTCTTGCCGTTCACGGAGTCCGTGAGCATCACCAGGCAGAAGGGGCAGGCCGTCGACACGATGTCGGGGTTCACCGACAGCGCCTCGTCGACGCGCTCGTTGTTGATGCGCTTGCCGATGCGCTCTTCCATCCACATCCGCGCGCCACCCGCTCCACAGCAGAAGCCGCGCTCCTTGTGGCGGTGCATCTCCTCGTTGCGGACACCGGGGACGGCGGCGATGATCTCGCGCGGCGGTGTGTAGATCTTGTTGTGGCGGCCCAGGTAGCACGGGTCGTGGTACGTGATGATGCCCTCGACCGGCGTGACCGGGATCAGCTTGCCCTCGTCCACCAGGTGCTGCAGCAGCTGCGTGTGGTGGATGACCTCGTAGTCACCGCCGAGCTGCGGGTACTCGTTGCCGATCGTGTTGAGGCAGTGCGGGCAGGTCGCGACGATCTTCTTCGACGACTTCGGCTTCGCCGACTCCGGCGTGACCTTGCCGTCCTCGTCCATCTCCTCGCCGAACGCCATGTTCAGCGCCATGACGTTCTCCATGCCGAGCTCCTGGAACAGGGGCTCGTTGCCGAGGCGGCGGGCGGAGTCACCCGTGCACTTCTCGTCGCCGCCCATGATCGCGAACTTGACGCCCGCGATGTGGAGCAGTTCGGCGAAGGCCTTCGTGGTCTTTTTCGCGCGGTCCTCCAGGGCGCCGGCGCAGCCGACCCAGTAGAGGTACTCGACCTCGGACAGGTCCTCGATGTCCTTGCCGACGACCGGGACCTCGAAGTCGACCTCCTTGAGCCACTCCAGGCGCTGCTTCTTCGCCAGGCCCCAGGGGTTGCCCTTCTTCTCCAGGTTCTTGAGCATCGTGCCCGCCTCGGACGGGAACGAGGACTCGATCATCACCTGGTAGCGGCGCATGTCGACGATGTGGTCGACGTGCTCGATGTCCACCGGGCACTGCTCGACGCAGGCGCCGCAGGTGGTGCAGGACCACAGGACGTCCGGGTCGATGACGCCGTTCTCCTCGGCGGTGCCGACCAGCGGGCGCTCCGCCTCCGCGAGGGCGGCCGCGGGGACGTCCTTGAGCTGCTCCTCGGACGCCTTCTCCTCGCCCTCCATCGTCTTGCCACCGCCGGCCAGCAGGTACGGCGCCTTGGCGTGGGCGTGGTCCCGCAGGGACATGATCAGCAGCTTGGGGGAGAGGGGCTTGCCCGTGTTCCAGGCGGGGCACTGCGACTGGCAGCGGCCGCACTCGGTGCAGGTGGAGAAGTCCAGCAGGCCCTTCCAGGAGTACTGCTCGACCTGGGAGACACCGAAAACGTCGTCGTCGCCCGGGTCGGTGAAGTCGATCGGCTTGCCGCCGGACGTCATCGGCTGCAGGGCGCCCAGCGCCGTGCCGCCGCTCGACTCGCGCTTGAACCAGATGTTCGGGAAGGCGAGGAAACGGTGCCAGGCGACGCCCATGTTGGTGTTGAGCGACACCACGATCATCCAGACGAACGAGGTGCCGATCTTGATCATCGCGACCAGGTAGACGAGGTTCTGCAGCGCGGTGACCGACAGGCCCTTGAACGCGAGCACCAGCGGGTACGACGCGAAGTACGACGCCTCGTAGTGGTCGACGTGGTGCAGCGCGCCCTCCAGGCCCCGCAGCACGTAGATCGCCAGACCGATGGTGAGGATGACGTACTCGACGAAGTACGCCTGGCCGGCCTTGGAGCCGGCGAAGCGGGACTTGCGGCCCGGGCGGCTCGGCAGGTTCAGCAGGCGGATCGCGATGAGCACCGCGATGCCCAGGACCGTCATCACGCCGATGAACTCGATGTACAGCTCGAACGGCAGGAACGTACCGATGACCGGCAGCACCCAGT
The DNA here is from genome assembly GCF_040296465.1 of Streptomyces sp. NPDC002130. Classification (NCBI taxonomy): domain Bacteria; kingdom Bacillati; phylum Actinomycetota; class Actinomycetes; order Kitasatosporales; family Streptomycetaceae; genus Streptomyces; species Streptomyces sp. NPDC002130. Next base: position 23,018 of record NZ_JBEOXI010000115.1, on the reverse strand, counting down.
CGGCCTGGAACAGCTGGCCGAAGGCCTGGGCGAGGGTCGGCGGGAGCGTCAGGAAGCCGACGGCGACGAACCAGTGGGCGACACCGACGATGCCCCACCGGTTCATGCGCGTGTGGCCGAGGAACTCCTTCACCAGGGTCACGCTGCGCTGGTAGGGGTTGTCGGTCCGGGTGCCGGCCGGGACCGGCTGGCCCAGCTTGAAATACCGGACGAACTGGCCGATCGCGCGTGCGAGCAGCGCGACGCCGACCACGGTCAGTACCAGCGACACGATGATCGCGGCGAGTTGCATGGGGGCTCCTCGGGCCTGCGAGGGGTTTCGTCGGGGTGACCTGTCGTTTTGCAGATTCCCCGAAATTACTAAGCGGTAACTTATGCAGTCCGTCTGAGACTACCCTCATCCTCCGCCGCACTGTAGCCGGGTGGGCAGTGATCTGAATCGCTGAGGGTTGCCTCAGGAGCAGACCGGATCCGGTCGCCGTTCCTCCTGCGTGCCGCCGCGAATCTCGTCGTGCATCCCGTCGTGTTATTCATACCGAAATGTCATAGTCCCGCCTAACTTATATCCGTGCTCTACGGGATCACCGCCGCCGCCACCGCCCTTGTCCTCACCGCCCTGCTCGCCGCCGCCCTGCGGGCCCCCGCGCTGCGGCTGCGGCTGGTCGAGCGGCGCCGGCAGCGGGACGTGCCGCTGTCCGGGGGCCTGGCCGTCGTGCTCGTCACCGGGCTGGTCGTGGGCGGCGGTGAGTGGCTGGGGGTCGCACCGTCCGCCGACGGGACGCGGGGGGTGCTCATCGCCGCGGGTGCCGTCGCCCTCCTCGGGCTCGCCGGTGACGTGTTGCGGCTGCGGCGGCGGGTGCTGGCCGCCGGTACGGCCGTGGCGGCCGCGTGTGTCGTGCCGTACGGGGAGACGGGGGTGGGGACCGGACTGCTGGCCGTCGTGTGGGTCGTGGCGGTGGTGTTCGGGTTCCGGGGGCTCGATCACGCCGACGGGCTGGCGGGTACGGTCGGGGTGGTCGCCGCCTTCGGGGCGGCGGCCTGTGCGGCCGTCGAGGTGATGGACGGGATCGCGGGGCTGATGAGCGTGCTGGCCGCCGCGCTGACCGGCCTCCTCCTCCACAACTGGCATCCCGCGCGGGTGGCGCTGGGCGGCTGCGGGTCCATGGCCGCGGGGTTCGTGATCGCCGTGGGGACCGTGTACGCCCGGGCCGGGTTCGGGCTCGGGGAGAGCGCGGGCGTCCTGTTCGCGCTGACCGCCGTGGTGGCCGCCGATGTCGTGCTCGTGCTGGCATCGCGGCGGCTGGGCGGGCGGAGTGTCACGCGCAGCGGGCCCGACCATCTGGCGCACCGGCTGCGGCGGCTCGGGCTGACCGCGCCGGGGGCGAGTCTGCTGCTGGGAATCGGGGCGTTGTCCGGGATGCTCGTCGGGGTACTCGCGCATGCCGACTGGATCGGGGCGGGCTCCCTGTGGTGGGTGGCGGGAGGGACGCTCGTGGTGGTGTTCACTCTCTCGCGTGTCCCTGTGCACAGCCCTCGACGCAGTGTATCGACGCAGGTCAGAGCGCCATTGCGTGTAAGGAACGGATAAGAGTTGAGTCTGCCCGACTCAGCTCTGTTGACCGGTGGGAAGCCGTCGTGCACACTTGAGTCCGTTCCACTCAAGTCAGCTGGAGGAATCAACCATGGCACGTGCGGTCGGCATCGACCTGGGCACGACTAACTCCGTCGTCAGCGTTCTGGAGGGCGGCGAGCCCACCGTCATCACCAACGCCGAGGGCGCCAGGACCACGCCGTCCGTCGTCGCCTTCGCCAAGAACGGTGAGGTGCTCGTCGGAGAGGTGGCCAAGCGCCAGGCGGTCACGAACGTGGACCGGACCATCCGCTCCGTGAAGCGTCACATGGGCACCGACTGGAAGATCGAGCTCGACGGGAAGCCCTTCAACCCGCAGCAGATCAGCGCCTTCGTGCTCCAGAAGCTGAAGCGTGACGCCGAGTCCTACCTGGGCGAGAAGGTGACCGACGCGGTCATCACCGTCCCGGCGTACTTCAACGACTCCGAGCGCCAGGCCACGAAGGAGGCCGGTGAGATCGCCGGTCTGAACGTCCTGCGCATCGTCAACGAGCCGACCGCGGCCGCCCTGGCGTACGGCCTCGACAAGGACGACCAGACCATCCTGGTCTTCGACCTCGGTGGCGGTACCTTCGACGTCTCGCTGCTGGAGATCGGCGACGGTGTCGTCGAGGTGAAGGCCACCAACGGTGACAACCACCTCGGTGGTGACGACTGGGACCAGCGCGTCGTCGACTACCTGGTCCAGCAGTTCCAGTCCGGCCACGGCGTGGACCTGGGCAAGGACAAGATGGCCCTGCAGCGTCTGCGCGAGGCCGCCGAGAAGGCGAAGATCGAGCTGTCCTCGTCCACCGAGACCTCGATCAACCTGCCCTACATCACCGCCTCCGCCGAGGGCCCCCTGCACCTCGACGAGAAGCTCACCCGCGCCCAGTTCCAGCAGCTGACCGCGGACCTCCTGGAGCGCTGCAAGACGCCCTTCCACAACGTCATCAAGGACGCCGGCATCTCCATCAGCGAGATCGACCACGTCGTCCTGGTCGGCGGCTCCACCCGCATGCCCGCCGTCGCCGAGCTCGTCAAGGAGCTGACCGGCGGCAAGGACGCCAACAAGGGCGTCAACCCGGACGAGGTCGTCGCCATCGGCGCCGCCCTGCAGGCCGGTGTCCTCAAGGGCGAGGTCAAGGACGTCCTGCTCCTCGACGTCACCCCGCTGTCCCTCGGCATCGAGACCAAGGGCGGCATCATGACCAAGCTCATCGAGCGGAACACGACGATCCCGACCAAGCGGTCCGAGATCTTCACCACCGCCGAGGACAACCAGCCGTCCGTGCAGATCCAGGTCTACCAGGGCGAGCGCGAGATCGCGGCGTACAACAAGAAGCTCGGGATGTTCGAGCTGACCGGTCTGCCGCCGGCGCCCCGCGGCGTCCCGCAGATCGAGGTGTCCTTCGACATCGACGCCAACGGCATCATGCACGTGACCGCGAAGGACCTGGGCACGGGCAAGGAGCAGAAGATGACCGTCACCGGCGGCTCCTCGCTGCCGAAGGACGAGGTCGACCGCATGCGCCAGGAGGCCGAGCAGTACGCGGAGGAGGACCACAAGCGCCGCGAGGCCGCCGAGTCCCGCAACCAGGGCGAGCAGCTCGTCTACCAGACCGAGAAGTTCCTCAAGGACAACGAGGACAAGGTCCCGGGCGAGATCAAGACCGAGGTCGAGGAGGCCGTCGCCGAGCTGAAGGAGAAGCTCAAGGGCGAGGACTCCGCCGAGATCCGCACCGCCACGGAGAAGGTCGCGGCCGTCTCGCAGAAGCTCGGCCAGGCCATGTACGCGGACGCCAATGCCGCCCAGGCGGCCGGTGGTCCCGCCGGTGACGCCGGTGCCGCCGGTGGTGCCAAGGCCGCTGACGACGACGTCGTCGACGCCGAGATCGTCGACGAGGACCGGAAGGACGGTGCCGCGTGACGGAGGAGACCCCGGGCTTCGACGAGCAGCAGCCCGACGTCCCTTCCGGCGCCACCTCCGAAGACGCCGAGCCGAAGGCCGCCTCCCCCTCCGCGGAGGAGGGGGCGGCCCCGGCCGGGGACACGGGCCAGGACGTGGCTCTGGTGGCCCAGCTGGACCAGGCCCGCACCGCGCTCACCGAGCGCACGGCGGACCTCCAGCGCCTCCAGGCCGAGTTCCAGAACTACCGCCGCCGGGTCGAGCGCGACCGGATCGCGGTCAAGGAGATCGCCATCGCGAACCTCCTGACCGAGCTCCTGCCCGTGCTCGACGACATCGGCCGCGCGCGCGAGCACGGCGAGCTGGTCGGCGGCTTCAAGTCCGTCGCCGAGTCGCTGGAGAGCACCGCGGCGAAGTTGGGCCTGCAGCAGTTCGGCAAGGAGGGCGAGCCCTTCGACCCGACGATCCACGAAGCCCTGATGCACAGCTACGCGCCGGACGTCACCGAGACGACGTGCGTGGCGATTCTGCAGCCGGGGTACCGGATCGGCGAGCGCACCATCCGCCCCGCGCGGGTGGCCGTGGCCGAACCCCAGCCGGGGGCGCAGACGGTCAAGGCGGACGAGTCGGCCGACGCCGACGACAAGGAGAGCGGTGGCCCGGACGAGGGCTGACGTCATAGACGAAGGGAAGGAGGGGCGTCGAGGATGAGCACCAAGGACTTCATCGAGAAGGACTACTACAAGGTCCTCGGCGTCCCCAAGGACGCCACCGAGGCCGAGATCAAGAAGGCGTACCGGAAGCTCGCCCGCGAGAACCACCCGGACGCCAACAAGGGAAACGTCAAGGCGGAGGAGCGTTTCAAGGAGATCTCCGAGGCCAACGACATCCTCGGCGACCCCAAGAAGCGCAAGGAGTACGACGAAGCGCGCGCCCTCTTCGGCAACGGCGGCTTCCGCCCGGGGCCGGGCGGCGCGGGCGGCTCCTTCAACTTCGACCTGGGCGACCTCTTCGGAGGCGGCGCCCAGGGCGGCGGCCAGGGGGCCGGCGGCTTCGGCGGCGGCCTCGGTGACGTTTTCGGGGGCCTGTTCAACCGCGGTGGCGCGGGCGGTCCGGGGACGCGTACGCACCCCCGGCGCGGCCAGGACATCGAGTCCGAGGTCACGCTCAGCTTCACGGAGGCGATCGAGGGCGCGACCGTCCCACTGCGGATGTCGTCGCAGTCTCCCTGCAAGGCCTGTTCGGGCACCGGCGACAAGAACGGCACACCCCGCGTGTGCCCGACCTGCGTCGGCACCGGGCAGGTCGCCCGGGGCAGCGGCGGCGGCTTCTCCCTGACCGACCCCTGCCCGGACTGCAAGGGCCGCGGCCTGATCGCGGAGAACGCCTGCGAGGTCTGCAAGGGCAGCGGCCGGGCCAAGTCCTCCCGCACCATGCAGGTGCGCATCCCCGCGGGCGTCAGCGACGGCCAGCGGATCCGGCTGCGCGGCAAGGGAGCGCCGGGCGAGCGCGGCGGGCCGGCGGGCGACCTCTACGTGGTCGTGCACGTCGACTCCCACCCGGTGTTCGGCCGTAAGGAGGACAACCTCACGGTCACCGTCCCGGTGACCTTCACCGAGGCGGCCCTCGGCGGCGAGGTGCGGGTGCCCACCCTGGGCGGCCCGCCCGTCACGCTGAAGCTGCCGCCGGGCACGCCCAACGGGCGTACCATGCGCGCCCGGGGCAAGGGCGCGGTCCGCAAGGACGGCACCCGCGGCGACCTCCTGGTCACCGTGGAGGTGAGTGTTCCGAAGGACCTGTCGGGGAAGGCTCGTGACGCACTCGAGGCGTACCGAGAGGCGACCGCGGGTGAGGATCCGCGGGCGGATCTGTTCCAGGCCGCGAAGGGAGCATGAGTCAGATGGACGGTCGTCGGCGCAATCCGTATGAACTGACCGAGGAGACCCCGGTCTACGTCATCTCGGTGGCGGCCCAGCTGTCCGGCCTGCACCCGCAGACCCTGCGCCAGTACGACCGGCTGGGTCTGGTCTCCCCGGACCGCACGGCCGGCCGGGGCCGCCGTTACTCGGCCCGTGACATCGAACTGCTGCGCACCGTCCAGCAGTTGTCGCAGGACGAGGGCATCAACCTGGCCGGTATCAAGCGCATCATCGAACTGGAGAACCAGGTCGCCGCGCTCCAGGCGAGGGTGGCCGAGATGCAGGACGCGCTCGACGGCGCGGCGGCGGCGATGCGCCAGCGCGAGGCCGCGGTGCACGCGTCGTACCGCCGCGACCTGGTGCCGTACCAGGAGGTGCAGCAGACCAGCGCACTGGTGGTGTGGCGGCCCAAGCGGCAGCAGCAGTCCGACTGACGCGCCTACGCATGTGAAGGGGCCGGGAGTTGACTCCCGGCCCCTTTCGCGTGCTTTGCAGGCCTTGCCCTGGTTTCGCCGGTCCTCCTGTGGATGGCCGAGTGGTGCACGCCACTTGAACGTGATTCCGCAGAGTCTTCACAACGCTTGCGCAGCGTGGTGTTGTCATCTCGTTAAGTGGTTCCGCTTGACGCTGGGGGGCGCGTCCGCGTTGGCTTTTCAGTCATATGGGCCGCAAAGCTGTGCCCACGTCCGAATCACACGCGAAGTGAGCTCCCGCATGCGTCGTCGTATCTCCATATCCGTGGCCGCCGCCACGATGTCCGTCACGCTCGCCGGCTGCGGCGTGCTCAACGCGACGGGGAGCAGTGACGACGCGAGCCCGGCCAAGGGCAACGACATCACCGTCGGACTGCTGCTGCCGGAGAAGGCGAACACGCGCTACGAGAACTTCGACTACCCGATCATCAAGCGGAAGGTCGAGTCGCTCACCAACGACAAGGGCCGCGTCGAGTACGCCAACGCCGAGGCGAGCGCGGACAAGCAGGCGAGCCAGCTGCAGCAGATGATCGACGACCGGGTCGACGTGATCCTGCTGGACGCCGTCGACGCGAAGGCCATCGCGAGCGGCGTGGAGAAGGCCAAGGAGGCCGGCATTCCGGTCATCGCCTACGACCGGCTGGCCGAGGGCCCGATCGACGCGTACATCTCCTTCGACAACGAGCTGGTCGGCGAGGTCCAGGGCCGTTCCCTGCTGGAGGCCATCGGCGAGAAGGCGAGCGTCTCCGACAAGATCGTCATGATGAACGGCTCGTCCACCGACCCGAACGCCAAGCAGTTCAAGGCGGGCGCGATGTCCGAGCTGAACGGCAAGGTGACGATCGCCCAGTCCTTCGACACCAAGGACTGGAAGCCGGAGAACGCCCAGGCCAACATGGCCGACGCGATCCAGAAGATCGGCAAGGACAACATCGCGGCGGTGTACTCCGCCAACGACGGCATGGCGGGCGGCATCGTCAAGGCGCTCGAGGCCGCCGGTGTGACCAAGCTGCCGCCGATCACCGGGCAGGACGCGGAGCTGCCGGCGGTGCAGCGGATCATCGCCGGTGACCAGTACATGAGCGTGTACAAGTCCTACCCGCAGGAGGCGGAGAACGCCGCGGAGATGGCCGTCGCCAAGGTCCAGGGCCGCGACATCCAGTTCGCCGCCCTCACCCGCGACAAGGTCGACAGCCCCACCGACAAGGGCATTCCGGCGCAGCTCGTGCCGGTGGTCGCGCTCACGAAGGAGAACATCAAGGACACGGTGGTCGCGGACGACATCTACAAGTTGTCGGACATCTGCACGGCCGAGTACAAGGCGGCGTGCCGGGCCATCGGCCTGAAGTAGCCGCCCCGGGAGCCGGGTTCACCACCCCTGGCCCTCCGCTGCGACCAAACCCGCGAGCGGCTGAATCGAGCCCGGAGATACCGGTGTGTACCGGTGGTTTCCGGCGGTCGCCGCGCGGGGAGCCGTGTTGCGGAGCCCGTCCGGTCCGCGCATAGTTGCGCTGCGGAAAGGCGGCGATACCGGGGGTGGGATGGGCGATGGCCGGGCACGGGGCGGATGAGCATCCCCATGGTGCCGACCGACTGTGCGAGGCCGGGGATCGCGTGTATTCCCGGGCCGTACGGCGCGGCCGGGTGCCGCGCCGGGACGCGGAGCCGGTGCCCTGCCTGCTGGAACTCGCCCTGCTGCACCCGGACCCCGACGACATGGACTGGCTGGTGCCGACCTCCCCGCAGGAGGTCATGACCCGGCTGCTGCGCGAGATGTACGACGAGGTCAGCGCGAGCCGGCGGCGGGTGGGCTCGGCCGTCGAGGCCGTGGAGTGGTACGCGGGGCTGGGCCACCGGGTGCGGCCGGCCGCGTCGGCGGCGGAAGGCCCGGCGATCCGGGTCCTGGACGGACTCGCCCGGATCCAGGCCGCGATGGACGAGGCGACCCAGGCGTGCACGGCCGAGGTCCTCACGGTCCAGCCCGGCGGCATCCGCCGCGAGGCGGAGCTGTCCGAGGGGCTGCACCGGGCGCTGGCGCTGCGCGGCCGGGGTGTGCGGATGCGGGACCTGTACACGCATGTCGCCCGGCACGGGCAGGGGTTGCTGAACTATCTGGAGCTGATGGGCGACGCGGTGGAGGCGCGCACGCTGGACGAGGTGATCGACCGGCTGATCCTCTTCGACCGGACGGTGGCGTTCATCCCCGCCAACTCCGACCGCACGATGGCTCTGGAGCTACGGCACCCGGCGCTGATCGAGTACCTCGTCACGGTCTTCGAACGGCTGTGGCGCCTCGCCATCCCCCTCACGGCGCCGCTCCCCGACACCGGCATCGAGGGCATCTCCCACCGGGAGCAGTCGATCGCGGCGCTGCTGGCGGAGGGGCATCAGGACGCCGTCATCGCGGAACGGCTGGGCATAAGCGTCCGGACCTGCCGGGCGCACATCGCGCGGCTCTCGGAGACGCTGGGGGCGGCCAGCCGTACCCAACTCGGCGTGCGCATCGCCCAGGCGGGCCTCGACGGCCCGCCCCCGTCGGCCGCGTCCCCGTCCCTCAGCGTCCCCGATCAAGGATCCCGGACTGCCCGATGAGGTACCCGAGCTGCGCCCTGCTCTGACTGCCCAGCGTCGCGGCGAGCTTGGCGATGTGAACACGGGCGGTGCGGATGTTCATCCCCAGCCGGTCGGCGATGACGGCGTCGGTGTGGCCTTCGACGAGGAGGGCGGCTATGGCGTGCTGGCGGGGGGTGATGCCGTCGTGGGAGGGCTGGGGGGCGGCTTCGGGGAAGATCGGTGTGGCGAGGCGCCAGAGGCGGTCGAAGGTGGTGGCCAGGTATCCGACGATGGCCGGGTGGCGGATCTCCAGGGCCACGCCGTTGCCGTCGGCGGGGATGAACGCGACCTCATGGTCGACGATGATGAGCCGGTCGGTGATCTCGTCCAGCGCGCGCGCCTCGATGTCTCCCGAGAGCCGGTCGTGGTAGGCGACGGTCGTGGGGGAGTGCCGCAGGGTGTGCGGATAGAGGGTGCGGATACGGCCGCCGCGGTCCAGTAGCGCTTGGTCGCGGCGGATGGCGACGGCGTAGGCCGCTGCGACTTGTTCCCTGGGCAGGCCGGTGCGTGGCTGGATGGTGAGCAGCTCCTGGGACGCGTCCGCCAGGGCCTTGGTGAGGGCCTCGTTGATCCGGCCCTTTCCGCTGAGGAGCCGGAGTGTCGGGGTGGCGTCCGCAACCGCGCGGCGCCCTTCGAGGTCCATGAGCGGTTCGAAGGTCGCGGCCAGCCGTTCCTCCCGCCGGCGTTCCCGGGCGATCCGTTCGCCGGAGGTCCGCAGCAGCCGGTGGAGGGCGACGGCCGGTGCGACGGGTTCCAGCCGATGAAGGTCGTCGACGGCGGGATGCAGTAGGCCGAAGTCCATGAGACACGGCGCGGATCGCGCTGCTTCGGCCGTCACGTGCCCCTCCCGCAGGGCCCGTTCGTACAGCCCCGCCCCGCCGGGGCACAGTTCGTCCGAGCCGTGCTCCGGGTGTGGCACCGACGTCACTGGTGACTTCCTCCCGTTCCGTCGTCCTGCTTGAGCATCCCGGACCGCGCTATGAGGTACCCGAGTTGGGCTCGACTGCCGCTGCCCAGGGCCGACGCCAGCTTGGCGATGTGGGCACGGCAGGTGCGGACGTTCATGCCGAGGCGGCGAGCGATGGCCTCGTCCACGTGGCCCTCCACCAAGAGCTTGGCTATGGAGTGCTGGATCTCGGTGATGCCGTCGGACGCCACCTCGTAGGGCGCACCGGTGCTCATCGGAACCGCGCGGTCCCAGAGGTACTCGAAAACCTTGATCAGGTAGCGGACCAGCCCGGGATGACGCAGTTCCAGGGCCACTTGCTGGTCGTCGCGTGCCGGGATGAACGCCACGGTCTCGTCGCAGATGATCAAGCGCTCGACCAGCTCGTCGATGGTGCGGTACTCGACCTTCCCTTCCGAGAGGCGGGCGACGTACGCCAGCTTCTCCGGGTTGTAACGAGCGGTGTGCTGGTACAGGCTCCGGACCTTCACGCCACGATCGATGAGGGGCTTGTCCCGTTCGAGGCTCCGCAGCAGGCTCCGTTCGGAGACGCGGTCACTGGGCTGCACCGTCAGAAGCTCCGTCCGGCACTGGGCGGTGGCCAGATTGAGCGCCGCGTTGATGCGCTCCCCACCCTCCAGCACCGTGATGGAGTCGCTGGTGGCCGTCCCCTGGATGCCCAGCGCCATGAACGGTTCGAAGGTGTCCGCGAGTTGTACGGAGAGACGCCTGCGTTCGGTGATCTCCCGCTCGAGGGGGTGCAGATGCTGTGCCAGCGCGAGCGCCGGCGGTACGGGGCGCAACCAGGCCGGATCGTCGGGATCGGGGTGCAGCAGAGCGAGTTCCACGAGGCAGGGAGCGGACTCCGCCTCAACGCGCGCCACCCGTCCGGTGCGCAGAGCTGTGGTATAGAGGCGACCCCCTGCTTCGCACAGCTCGGTAATCGGGTGGGTATGCGCACCCTTAGTCCGATTAGCGCCCAAATCTCCACCCCCCAGGGTCCTGAACATGCAGGAACATGATGCATCGATTGTGTGGCCATGACGTGCCCGAATGAGCCATCGTCGTACTCGACGGGGGAAAAGGGGACCTTCAAGTGAGGACGAAGCCGACTATGCGTAACAAAATGCTTCGCTCGGTGCTTGTCGCCGCCTTCTCCGCCGTTGTAGCCCTCGGTGCACTGAGTGGCTTCTCCGATGAGGAGCGCGAAACCCGGGCGAACACGCAGTGGCCGGCGGCAGTTGCGAGCGTCGCAGCAGCTACGGACAACACCCAGTGGCCGAGCCCCGGGGCCGACGGGGCGGGGAGCTGACGTGACCACTCCACCCGACGACCGCTCCTTCCGTCGTGAAATGGCCACCGCCTACCGCTCCGGCTGGCACTTCATCGACCTGGTCACCGCCATCCCCCACAGCGGTGACTCGTTGATGGTGACCGTTTTCGGCGAGCCGGTGGTCGTCACGCGGGACGACGACGAGGACGTGCGGGCTTACCGGTGTCTGCGGCGGCCTCGGGGGGCGCCGCAGCCAGTGCGATGTGCCGTACGGTACGGAATGATCTTTGTGAACCTGGACCAACGGGACCACCGGCAGGTGGAGGCCGACGCTCCCGCCCCGAGGACCATCTCTGCCACCCCCCGCAGTGCCTGACGCGATTCCCCCGTCGTAACAGATCGCTCAGGTGCTTCCCCCCGCAGCGGCGTCACCGTGACCTGAACACGGTGACGCCGCTGCAGTTTTCCGGGACATTTCCGGGTATCGACCCAATCCGCTGGTGGCCGGATCCAGTCGATCACCGGTGTGGATATTCACTTCGGTCAACCTCGCCCCATCGCCCGCGTCAGGTAAATCTCGATCACCACGCGTGCCGGATTCGGCGACGGCGTCCTGCCGTAGCGCTCCGCGTAGCGCCGCTCCGCCTCGGCGACCCGGTCAGGCTCCTCGTGGACGAAGGCCCGGCCCTCCAGCGTCGCCCACCGGCGGCCCTCCAGCTGGCAGACGGCGACGGCCGCCCCCTGCTCCCCGGCGGCCCGCACGTACCGCACCTTCGCGCTCGACCGGTTGGTGATCACCCGAGCCAGGCGGGCCTCGGGATCGTATGTCACCCCGACGGGTACCAGATGCGGAGTGCCGTCCGGGCGGGGAGTCGTCAGGGTGCACAGGTGCCGCTCCCGCCAGAAGCCGAGATACGACGGGTCCGGAGCACCGGGGTCCACGGAGTACTTGGTCGCCATGCCCCGGAACTTAGACCCCCCGATCCTCCCGGAACCGTCCTTGAGTGCACTAGACTCAACTTTGTGCAAGCCGTTCGGGTCAGTGCAAGGAGGAGAACGCGAACGTGGACGCCGAGCTGACCAACCGGAGCCGGGATGCGATCAACGCTGCCAGCAACCGGGCCGTGACCGAGGGACACCCCGACCTCACCCCGGCCCATCTGCTGCTCGCGCTGCTCCAGGGACAGGACAACGAGAACATCACCGACCTGCTCGCCGCGGTCGACGCCGACCAGGCCGCCGTACGCGCCGGAGCTGAGCGCGTGCTCGCCGGGCTGCCGAGCGTGACCGGGTCGACCGTCGCGCCGCCCCAGCCCAACCGCGAGATGCTGGCCGTCGTCGCCGACGCGCAGGCCCGTGCCAAGGACCTGGGGGACGAGTACCTCTCCACCGAGCACCTCCTGATCGCGCTCGCCGCGAAGGGCGGCGCGGCCGGCGAGGTGCTGTCCCAGCAGGGGGCGGACGCCAAGAAGCTCCAGGCCGCCTTCCAGAAGACGCGGGGCCAGCGCCGGGTGACCACGGCCGACCCCGAGGGGCAGTACAAGGCCCTGGAGAAGTTCGGGACGGACTTCACCGCCGCCGCGCGGGAGGGCAGGCTCGACCCGGTCATCGGCCGGGACCAGGAGATCCGCCGCGTCGTGCAGGTCCTGTCCCGCCGTACTAAGAACAACCCCGTCCTCATCGGCGAGCCGGGCGTCGGCAAGACCGCCGTCGTCGAGGGGCTCGCCCAGCGAATCGTCAAGGGTGATGTGCCCGAGTCGCTGAAGGACAAGCGGCTCGTCGCGCTCGACCTCGGCGCCATGGTCGCGGGCGCGAAGTACCGGGGCGAGTTCGAGGAGCGGCTGAAGACCGTCCTGGCCGAGATCAAGGACTCCGACGGGCAGATCATCACCTTCATCGACGAGCTGCACACCGTCGTGGGCGCCGGTGCCGGCGGCGACTCCGCCATGGACGCCGGCAACATGCTGAAGCCCATGCTCGCGCGCGGTGAGCTGCGCATGGTGGGTGCCACGACCCTCGACGAGTACCGCGAGCGGATCGAGAAGGACCCGGCGCTGGAGCGGCGCTTCCAGCAGGTGCTGGTCGCCGAGCCGACCGTCGAGGACTCCATCGCGATCCTGCGCGGACTCAAGGGCCGCTACGAGGCCCACCACAAGGTGCAGATCGCCGACAGCGCGCTCGTCGCCGCCGCCTCGCTCTCCGACCGGTACATCACCTCCCGCTTCCTGCCCGACAAGGCCATCGACCTCGTCGACGAGGCGGCCTCCCGGCTGCGCATGGAGATCGACTCCTCGCCCGTCGAGATCGACGAACTCCAGCGCGCCGTCGACCGGCTCAAGATGGAGGAGCTGGCGATCGGCAAGGAGACCGACGCGGCCTCCCGCGAGCGCCTGGAGAAGCTGCGCCGCGACCTCGCCGACAAGGAGGAGGAGCTGCGCGGCCTCACCGCCCGCTGGGAGAAGGAGAAGCAGTCCCTCAACCGCGTCGGTGAGCTGAAGGAACGCCTCGACGAGATCCGCGGCCAGGCCGAACGCGCCCAGCGCGACGGCGACTTCGACACCGCGTCCAAGCTCCTCTACGGCGAGATCCCCGCCCTGGAGAAGGAGCTGGAAGCCGCCTCCGAGGCCGAGGAGGAGGTCGCCAAGGACACCATGGTCAAGGAGGAGGTCGGCGCGGACGACATCGCCGACGTCGTCGCCTCCTGGACCGGCATCCCCGCCGGGCGGCTGATGGAGGGCGAGACGCAGAAGCTGCTGCGCATGGAGGACGAGATCGGCAAGCGGCTCATCGGCCAGACCGAGGCCGTGCGGGCGGTGTCCGACGCCGTACGGCGCAGCCGCGCCGGGATCTCCGACCCCGACCGGCCCACCGGGTCGTTCCTCTTCCTCGGCCCGACCGGCGTCGGCAAGACCGAACTGGCCAAGGCCCTCGCCGACTTCCTCTTCGACGACGAGCGGGCGATGGTCCGCATCGACATGTCGGAGTACAGCGAGAAGCACAGCGTGGCCCGCCTCGTCGGCGCCCCGCCCGGCTACGTCGGCTACGAGGAGGGCGGCCAGCTCACCGAGGCCGTGCGCAGGCGGCCCTACTCGGTCGTCCTGCTGGACGAGGTGGAGAAGGCGCACCCCGAGGTCTTCGACATCCTGCTCCAGGTGCTGGACGACGGGCGCCTGACGGACGGCCAGGGCCGTACGGTCGACTTCCGCAACACGATCCTCGTGCTGACGTCGAACCTCGGCAGCCAGTACCTGGTCGACCCGGTGACCAGCGAGCAGGAGAAGAAGGAGCAGGTCCTCGAGGTGGTGCGGACCTCCTTCAAGCCGGAGTTCCTCAACCGCCTGGACGACCTGGTCGTCTTCGCCGCGCTGACCAAGCCCGAGCTGGAGCGCATCGCGAAGCTCCAGCTGGAGCGCCTGGCCAAGCGGCTCGCCGAGCGGCGGCTCACCCTGGACATCACGCCCGAGGCCCTCGCCTGGCTCGCGGAGGAGGGCATGGACCCGGCGTACGGCGCCCGGCCGCTGCGCCGGCTCGTGCAGTCCGCCATCGGCGACCGGCTCGCCAAGGAGATCCTGTCCGGGGAGATCAAGGACGGTGACACGGTCCGGGTGGACCGCTTCGAGGACGGGCTCCTGGTCGGACCGGCGACGGGCAAGACGCTGTAGGACCGTCCCCGGTCACATCGTGAACGCCGAGAAGCGCACCAGCGCCGTCTCGGCGTTCACGTGCTCCACCCGCACCTGCACCACGTGCGCCTCCGCCGTGCCGGGAAGGCCGTTCTCGTGGGTCACGTCGAGGCAGAGCGCCCCGCAGGCGCCGCCGCCCGTGCGGGGCTCCGGGGCGTCCGGGTACGTCGTACGCAGCCAGTCGCGGACGTCCTCGCGGGGCATCCGCAGCACCGCCGCGTACGAGGTGTCGATGCCCCGCTGCACGGTGCAGTCGTGGGCTCGGGCGTGCGCGGGGCGCTCGGCGGCGCCGAAGGCCAGAGCCTCGGTGCAGGGGACCGTCGCCGCCGCGCCCTTACGGGCGTCGTCGCGAGGCTCGTCGTCGCCCGACCAGGCCCACAGGAAGAGGCCGGTGATCAGCACGCCGAGGACCACCACCGGCAGTGCAAGAAACGGCAGGACGATCCCCCACCGGGTATGACCTCTGTTCGCTTCCCGCACGTGTACAGCCCCCTCCGTCGGCTGCTCAGGAGGACGGTTCGGGGTACCCGGAGGTTGCAGTTGACCGGATCGTGTCAGCCGTGGGCTGACAGGGCCTGTCGGGGCTTGCCACCCCCCTCCCCGCATGGGGGAGGATGGCGGAATCCGTACGAAGGGAAATTCACGGTGACCATCGACCCGTCCTCGATTCCGAACTTCGGGGGCCAGCCCGAGCCGCAGCCCGGCGGTCCGGCCGGCCCCGTCGTCCCGGATCAGGACCTCGTGAAGCAGCTCCTCGACCAGATGGAGCTCAAGTACGTCGTCGACGACGAGGGAGACCTCGCGGCGCCGTGGGAGCAGTTCCGCACCTACTTCATGTTCCGGGGAGAGGGAGACCAGCAGGTCTTCTCCGTGCGGACGTTCTACGACCGGCCCCACGAGATCGAGGCCAAGCCGCAGCTCCTGGAGTCGATCGACGACTGGAACCGCCGGACGCTGTGGCCCAAGGTCTACAGCCACACCCACGACGACGGCACGGTCCGCCTGATCGGCGAGGCACAGATGCTGATCGGCATGGGCGTCAGCCTGGAGCACTTCGTCTCCTCGACGGTCAGCTGGGTGCGCGCGGCGATCGAGTTCGACAAGTGGCTCGTCGAGCAGCTCGGTCTCGAAGAGGAGATCAACGAGGCGGAGAAGCCCGAGGACGACGAGTAGGCCCCGGCCGGGGCCCCACGGCGCGTCGGCGCGTACGCACAGGTACGCGCTGTACGCGCCGTTTGCCTTTTCCGGTGCCTTCCGTCGCCCCTGTCGCCTCAGTCGCCCGTGCCGCCGTACGGGGCGGGGGCGCCTTCGCGCTCCGGCCCTTAGGGCGTGCGGCCTGATCCAAACGACAGGCCCTAGCTCAGCCAGCCCTTCTCGTGCGCGAGCAGCGCGGCCTCCACTCTGTTCGCGGCGCCGAGGCGGCGCATGATGACGGCCAGGTGCTTGCGGTAGGTGCGCACGGACACCCCGAGGCGGCGCGCCGCCGTCTCGTCCTTGTCGGCTTCCCTGAGCAGGGCGAGGATCTCGCGTTCGATGTCGGACGGCATGTCCGCGTCCTCACCGGGGAGTTCCTCCGCGCCCTCCCACATGCGCTCGAAGAGCGTGACCAGCGTGGCCACCAGGCCCGGTTCCCGCACCAGCAGCGCCCCCACCGAGGTGTGCGCGGGGTTGATGGGGGTCAGCGCGGCCGACCGGTCGACGATGATCACGCGCTCGATGGGGTGGTGGGAGATCCGCACCTCGGCACCGTGCGAGACCAGGTCACGCATGTAGGTGAGGGTGGTGTCGTCCTGCATGATCGCGGACCCCATGATCATGCGCAGGCGCACGCCACGGCGCAGCAACCGCATGTTGATCGGGTGCGAGACGGCGATCGACTCCTCGGTCAGGACGCCGGTCGGCTCCGTGCTCAGATCCTCGGTCCGGGCGAAGAAGGTCAGCTCGTCGATGGCTTCCCGGACCGCCTCGATCCCGTGCAGCTGCGTGATCATCCGGCCGGGGTCACCGGTGTCCGCGCGGGGTGAGGAGGGGGCGGTCAGACGCTCCATGAACAGGGACTCGATGACCGAGTGCCGGGCGGCCTCGCTCTCCAGCTCCTCCCGCAGGCGGCGCAGACGGCCGTCGATCAGGGCGTCCACGGCCCGGGGCGGAGGGACCGGGCGCACCGCGCCCTGGGTGTTCCTGGTGGCGAGCCCCAACGCCACCAGCCGGTCCAGCGCCGCCTCCTCGAACGACGTGTGCGCGTCCGCGTCGGGCTCCTGGGGGCCGGACGCCGGCGCGGACGAGCCGTGTCTCAGGAGGGCGCGGTACAACCGCTCCTCTTCCTCGTTCACGCCTAGGAAAGCAAGCGGATTGCCCATGTGTTTCCCCCTGTTGCCGATCGATCACACATGCGGTCCCTGGAATCCTCAGACGCCCCTACGCGGCTGTCAATGACGAATTGTCAATATATGTCCGCTAGTTCAGATATCGGACAACCGATTTGGCGACGGCGGGCGGGCGGGGCGTGAGAGCCGCTGCAGCTTGAGGAATCCGCGGGTGCAGCAAGCTGCGCGCAGATGGTCTCGTGGCGGCCCTCGCCACACGGCAGAGTCGTTCTCGCAAGGAAGCACGAACAGCGCAGAACGAGAAAACGCCGCATCGAGCATCGAGGAGACATCGGTGAACCGCTCCACGTCCCGCAGCACGCTGTCGTCCCGTCGTCGTGGACACGTCGTCGTCGGTCTGCTGACCGCGGGGATGATCGCCCTGGCCGGCCAGGGAACGGCCCGCGCCGCGGAGCAGCCGGCGGAGAGCCGGACGGCGACGGTGACGGCCTCCGTGTCCGCGACGGCGACGGGTGCGGAGCGCGGGACCGGGAGCGGGACGGTGTCCGCCCCGGGGCTCAACCCCCTCGCGCTGCTCGACCTCATCGGCGATCTGCTGCCCGTCCCGGCCCCGCTGCCGAAGAACAACAACGACTGGAAGTAGTCGGCTGCCGCTGCCGGCCCGACATCACGACCCAGGAGACCCCGACGCCATGACCGACTACTCCGTGCTCCTCCCTTGCGTACCCCGCCGCCTGGAGCAGGCGCTCCCCTTCGCCGGGCTGGTCCGGTGGACCGGGGCGACCCGCCTCTGGCAAGGACAGGCCATGGTGATGGAGCCCCACCAGACCTTCACCGGTCTGGCCGGGGCCGGGTTCCGGGTCCCTACCGGCTTCGGTGTCACGCTGATGCCCCTGCGCCACCCGTACGAGGCGGCTCTGCAGGCGCGGTCCGTGGCCCTGGCCACCGGCGAACCGGTGATCGCGGGCTTCGGCCCGGGCGCCAGGGCCTTCCAGGAGAACATCCTCGGAGCGCCGTACGAGAAGCCGCTCCAGGTGGCGCGCCAGTACGTGACGGCGGTGCGCCGGCTGCTCGACGGCGAGACGGTCGTCATGGACGGCCCGCACCTCAGCTTCCGGGGCCAGCTGGCCCCGGCCGCGGCACCCAGGGTCGACGTGGGCCTGGGGGTGCTGCGGCCGGGGATGGCCCGGCTGGCGGGCGAGGTGGCGGACGTCGTGATCACCTGGCTGACACCGCCCGGCTACCTGCGGGACGTGATCCTGCCCGCGGTGGCCGAAGGTGCCGCACGGGCGGGGCGGACCTCGCTGCCCCGTGTCGTCGCCATGGTGCCCGCGGGACTGGAGAAGGAGGGGCGTGAGGGCGCCGGGCCCGAACGGCTGGCTCTGGCCGGCAACGCGCCGCACATGCAGGCCCCGCACTACCTGGACATGCTCGCCCGGGCGGGTGTGGACGCCGGCTCCGGGCGGATCGAGGACGTGGCGCGCGGTGTCGTGGAGACCGGCGCGTTCGCGGGTGGCGATCTGCCGCAGGCGGTCAAGGCCCTCCGGGCCTACGAGGAGGTGGGAGTGGACGAGATCGTCCTGAACACCACCGCCGTTCACAAGCTCTTCGGTGCCCAGGAGTCGCTCGCGGACCTGTCGGCGATCCTGCGGTCGGTGACGGCACCGCACTGACCGACCGCTCGTCGCCCGCTCGGTGACCGACCGCTCGTCGCCCACTGGGTGACCGCCCGCTCGGCCCCCGCTCCCGACACCGACCGCGGTCGCGTCGCGCGCCGTAGCCGGGGCGCACCTCCGTCGAACCCGATTCCCTGCTGCCCGAACGCAGAGGGGTAAGCAGACCAGTAAAGGATTGCCTGGCATGGACATGGCAGATCGTGGACGTCTGAAGCAGCACCTCATCTCCTGGGCCACCGCAGCCCCGCTCGCCGGGCCCGCCGGCGCCGGCGTCGGCACGCTCGTACTGGCCGACGCGGCGCACATCCCCGCCGTCACGGCCGCCGGGCTCGTCGGCCCCCGCACCCTCCTGCTGGCACCCGACGACGGCAGCGGCGACCACGCCCCCGCCGTCGGCTACCAGGGCAGCCTCACGGAGCCCGGCGACGAGTTCTCCAACGGCCAGGACTTCTTCCTGCAGACCCATGCCTACGCCGCCAGCCCCTTCATGACCGTCTTCGGCCCGACCGTCATCCGCGTCTTCGACCGGCACGACTTCGAGGCCTTCCTCGCCGACGCCGACCGGGCGCTCGCCGAGGGCGTCTTCCCCGAGTTCCTCATCACCTCCTCGGTGCTGCTGGCCGACCCCGCCGCCCTCAGCGGTGCGCACAACCCGGCGGACGGCCCGGCGCTGCGCCTCTACGCCGACCGGAACGGGAAGCTGTCCACCAGCCCCACGGGAGCGGTGCTCGGCACGGTCGACGACAGCCTCGACACCCTCACCGAACGCTTCGCCCGGACCGGATCCGGCGCCGCCGCACTGGACGCGGCACTGCCGGCCGGAACACGGGCGGAAGCCCTGCGCGCACGCCCCTTCCTGGCCCGCTACCTCGAGGCCGTCGGCGCGCTGCGCAGCCTCATGGCACGCGGAGCCACCGGCCTGCGGGTCTCCGGGTTCGGCTTCCGGCTGACGCCCGGGCTCGCCGAGTCCGGCGCCGACGCCGACCTGGCGGACCCGACCCTGCCGATCGTGCTGTGCGGGGAGGGGGACGAGCAGGCGTACGTCGTGTCCGGCAGTCGCCTGTTCGCCGTCGACCGGCGGGCCGCACAGGCCCTGGAGTGCCTGCTCGCGACCTCCGGAGAGGTGGGCGACCTCGTCCCCGCCGCCGAGGTCGACCAGTTGGCCGAGCTGTTCTCCCGGCACGGCCTGCCGCTGCCCGTAGCGGCGCGTATCCCGGCGGCCGCCCGATGAGCGCCCCGGCCATGCCCCTGACGACGACCGGAGCGCCGTCCGGCAACAAGACGACGGCGGGGCACGAGACCACGGCCGCCGCCCGCCGGATCGCCGAGCTCGGCGACAGGGCCCGCGTCTGCGGGCTGTACGACGCCCTCGGCGCCCCGCTCTACCACGACCTCGCCACCTACGACGACCCGGAGACCCGGGCCCTGCTGACCGCCGTGCGGACGACGCCCGGCCCGGTGCTCGACCTCGCGGCCGGCTCGGGACGGTTCACCCTGCCGCTGCTCGCCACGGGCCGGCAGGTCACCGCCCTCGACCTGTCCGCCGACATGCTGGCGCTGCTGCGGACCGCACTGGACCGGGCTCCCGCGTCGATGCGAGAGCGCTGCACCGTGGTGCGGGGCGACATGTCCCGCTTCGCACTCGGACAGAAGTTCCCGCACATCCTGCTCGGCACCACCTCGCTCTCGCTCCTGGACGAGGACGGCCGCACGGGCCTGTACCGCAGCGTCCTCGCGCATCTGGCCGAAGGCGGCCGGTTCCTCCTGACCGTCCTGGAGCGGGGCGACTGCGACGGCCCCGACGAGACGGCCGTGCGGGTCACCGGAGCCGGCGGAACCGTCTACGAGCTGTACGAGCACTGGCCCGCCGACGCCGACAGCCGCACGGTCACCCTGCTCCCCGCGGACCCGCCGAGCGACGACAGCCCCGTCACGGTCTGCACGGACCGCGTGGCCGTCCTCGACCTGCCGCGCCTCGAGCAAGAGCTCACCGCGTCCGGCCTGACCATCACCTCCCGCCGGCTCCTCTCCCCGCCCGGCGAGCGTCACCGCGTGACGCTCCTGACCACGGAAGCTGCCCGATGACCGCGCTCTGGCCCTACCTCATACCGCCCTCCAGCCACGGTGACGACAGCCTCTGCGCCGTCGGCGCCGCCGGACACCGCGTCACCTTCGCGGACGGCAGCACCGCCCTCGACGCCGACAGCGGGCTCTGGAACGTGAACCTCGGCTACGGCAACCCGCGCATCGCCGAGGCCATCGCCGAAGCCGCCGAACACGCCTCCTACCTCGGGGCGTTCCGCTTCGAGAACAGCTACGCCCGCCGCGCGGCCGAGGACCTGCTGCGGGTCTGCGGGCCCGACCACTACGCCCGGGTGCTCTTCTCCACCGGCGGCGGCGTCGCCAACGACGCGGTCATGAAACTGGCGCGGATCCACCACGCGGTGCAGGGTCGGCCCGGACGCAACCTGGTGGTCGCTCTGCGGGGCAGCTTCCACGGACTCACCTTCGGCGGATTCGCCCTGACCGGTGAGGACCTGGGACAGCGGGTCTACGGAGTGGACCAGCGGCTGATCCGCCACGTCACCCCGAACGACACGGCCGAACTCGGCCGGCTGATGGCCGCCCTCGGCGGACAGGTCGCCGCGGTCGTCGTGGAACCCGTCGTCGGCACCGGCACCCTCCCGCTCGACGCGTCGTTCGTGGCCGAACTGGGCCGCCTGCGCGACGAGTACGGCTTCCTCCTGGTCGCCGACGAGGTCGCCACCGGCTTCGGCCGCACCGGAAGCTGGTTCGCCTCCGAGAGCTGGCCGGGCCTGCCCGACGTACTCGTCACCTCCAAGGGCCTGACCAACGGGGCCTGCCCCGCCGCCGCCCTGGTGATGTCCCACCGGGTGACCCGGGCCCTCGTCGAGCACGACACGATGTTCGCCCACGCCGAGACCCAGGGCGCGACCGCCCTCGCCTGCGCCGCGATCAGCGCCACCATCTCCGAGATGGAGCGGCTCGACGCGGTCACGGCGGGCCGGAACGTCGCCGCCTGGCTCCAGCAGGGGCTCGCGGAACTGGTCGAGCGGCACCCGCTCGCCACGCACGCCACCGGCGTCGGCTGCTTCCGCACCCTGCACATGACCCACCCCGACGGCCGCGCCCTGGCCGGGACGGATGTCGCCGACCTCGTCACCCGGATCCGGCACGCGGGCGCCATCGTCCACCCCGGCCCCTCCGGCATCCAGCTCGTGCCCTCCCTGACCTACAGCCGCGCCGAGGTCGCCGAGCTCATGACCTGCGTCGAAGAGGGACTCGACAGCCTGCTGCCGGCGACCTCCCTGGCCGCGAGGAGCTGACCCCATGCCCGTCTCTCTCGACACCTACGACCGGATCCCCGAACTGCTGCGGGAACTGAACCCCACCGGCGTGACCGTCCTGGCCGACCCGGCCGTGGCCGACCACGCCGTCACCCGGAAGATCCTCGCCGAGGTCGCCCACGCCGGGTTCACGCCCGACCGGGCGGTCACCCCGGCGGACGGCGGGATGCCGGCCGTCGAGGCCGCCGCCTCCCGGCTCTCTCCCGGTGAGCTGGTCGTCGGTGTCGGCGGGGGCAGCACCCTCGACTTCGCGAAGCTCGTCGCCGCCGTCGGCCGCCACCCCGACCTCCTGCGCTACCTGACCTCCGGGCAGCGCAGCGGCCTGGTGGCGCTCCCGCTCCCGTGGGGAGAACACGCCGAGGTCCTCGCGGTCCCCACCACCCTGGGCACCGGGAGCGAGGCGGGACCCGTGGCCTGCTTCCCCCACGGGGACGGCAAACGCATCGCGATGGGGGAGTGCCTGCGCCCCCGAGCCGCGCTCTGGGTGCCCGAGGCCACCGAGACCCTTCCGGGGCGACTCGTCATGGACGGCGTGCTCGAAGCGCTCTTCAGGACTGTCATCCCGTACAGCAGCGACACCCTGGACCTTCCCGAACAGGACGCCGCCGTGGAGGACCTGGCGGGCCGGCTGCTCACGGTCGGCGACCGGCTGGCCCGGCACACCGCCGCCGGCCTGCCGGCCCCCGCGCCCGAGCGGCTGCGGGCCGCCCGGCTCAGCGCCGAGAGCCAGCGCGGAGCCATCAACATCGGCCGCAACCCGTACGCGGTGAAGTGCTGGGCCGTCGCCAACGAGCTCTCCACCACGCTGGGCCTGGCCAAGATGCGGGCCGTCTCCGCCCTGTGGCCGGTCGTGTGGCGGCAGGCCCTGCGGGGAGACACCCGCTTCGGCAGCGCCGACCGCGTCCACCGGCTGTGGGAGCGCCTGAGGCAGCGGGCCTCCTGGCTCGCGCCGGGTCGTCCCGACGACGGTCTCGAACAGCTGATGCTGCGCTGGCGGATCGACCGCACCGTGCACCTCGCCCCGCACCTGCGCCACCACATCGCCCTGCGCAGCGTGCGCGCCTGGGGCGCCGGACTTCCGACCCTCGCCGGGTTGAGCGCCGACGACGTCGCCGCGCTCCTCGCCGAGGCCACCGAGCCGACCGCCTCCGTGGCCGGCTCCCCCGAACCCCTCCCGGCGGCCTGAGGATCGGCGCTCGCCGTTGCGGGCGGCGAAGACGGC
>NZ_JBEOXI010000114.1:0-25835 GCF_040296465.1 Streptomyces sp. NPDC002130 | reverse complement strand
CGCCCACTCCCCCTGCGCCCCCGGCAGTTGGAGATCCTCACCCTCCTCGCGCTCGAACCCGACGGTTTCTCCCCGGAACGGCTGCGCGCGGCCCTGTACGGCGACCGGCCGGTCACGTCGTCCACCTTCAAGGCGGAGATCTCCCACCTGCGCCGGGCGCTGGGCGGTGCGATATCCCCCCGCCACTACGCCCTCACCGCCCCGGTGTCCTGCGACGCCGCCGACGTCCTGCGCGCGCTGGAGCAGGGCGACACGGACACCGCCCTCGGCCACTACGGCGGCCCGCTCCTGCCCCGCTCCGAGGCCCCCGGCATCGAGGAGTGGCGCACCCGCCTCGAAGTGGCGGTGCGCGAGGCCGTCCTGGCGAGCACCCGCCCGGACCACGCCCTGCGCTACGGCGAACGGGCCCCGTACGACGCGGAGATCCACGAGCACGCGCTGCGGCTGCTCGGCCCCGAAGACACGCGCCGTGCCATCGCGGCGGGCCGGCTGACGACGGCCCTGCGCGACTGACCTCCGCGTCCCGCGGCGCCAACCTCGCGCCAACCTCCCGGGAGCACAGTGCGGGACGTCGCAACCGTCCCGCACCGCCCTTCACCGAGGAGAGCCGCCATGGTGTACGCGCAGCCAGGAACCGAAGGCAGCATCGTCACCTTCGCCCGCCGCTACGACAACTTCATCGACGGTGACTGGACCGCGCCCGTCGAGGGCCGCTACTTCGAGAACCCGACACCCGTGACCGGCGAGGTCTTCTGCGAGGTCGCCCGTTCCACCGCGGCCGACGTCGACCTCGCCCTGGACGCCGCGCACCGGGCGGCCGACCGGTGGGGCCGTACGTCCACGGCGGAACGCGCGAACGTCCTGAACAGGATCGCGGACCGCATCGAGCAGAACCTGGAGAAGATCGCGGTCGCCGAGACGTGGGAGAACGGCAAGCCGGTCCGCGAGACCCTGGCCGCCGACATCCCGCTGGCCGTGGACCACTTCCGGTACTTCGCCGGAGTCGTCCGCGCGCAGGAGGGCAGCATCGCGGAGATCGACGCCGACACCGTCGCGTACCACTTCCACGAGCCGCTGGGTGTGGTCGGGCAGATCATCCCGTGGAACTTCCCGATCCTCATGGCCACGTGGAAGCTCGCGCCCGCGCTGGCCGCGGGCAACTGCGTGGTCATCAAACCGGCGGAGCAGACCCCGGTCAGCCTGCTCTACGTCATCGACCTGATCGCCGACCTGCTCCCGCCGGGCGTGGTCAACGTCGTCAACGGCTTCGGCGTGGAGGCGGGCAAGCCGCTGGCGTCCAGCCCGCGGGTGGCGAAGGTGGCGTTCACCGGCGAGACGACGACCGGCCGCCTGATCATGCAGTACGCGAGCGAGAACATCATCCCCGTCACGCTGGAACTGGGCGGCAAGAGCCCGAACATCTTCCTGCCCGACGTCATGGCGGCCGACGACGACTTCCTGGACAAGGCGGTCGAGGGCTTCGTGATGTTCGCCCTCAACCAGGGCGAGGTCTGCACCTGCCCGTCCCGCGCCCTGATCCCCTCCTCCATCTACGACGACTTCATGGCCCGCTGCGTCGAACGCACCAAGGCCATCGTCGGCGGCGACCCGCTGGACCCGGCGACCATGATCGGCGCACAGGCGAGCAACGACCAGTACGAGAAGATCCTCTCCTACCTCGACATCGGCAGGAAGGAGGGCGCGGAGGTCGTCACGGGCGGCAGGCCCCGCACGGTGCCCGGCCTTGAGGGCGGCTACTACATCGAGCCGACCATCTTCCGCGGCACCAACGACATGCGGATCTTCCAGGAGGAGATCTTCGGTCCGGTCGTCTCGGTCACGACGTACGACTCGGTCGACGAGGCGCTGAAGATCGCCAACGACACGTTGTACGGCCTCGGCGCGGGCGTCTGGACCCGCGACGGCAACACGGCCTACCGCCTGGGCCGCGAGATCAAGGCGGGCCGCGTCTGGACCAACTGCTACCACGCGTATCCGGCGCACGCGGCGTTCGGCGGCTACAAGAAGTCGGGCATCGGCCGCGAGACGCACAAGATGATGCTGGACCACTACCAGCAGACGAAGAACATTCTTTGTTCCTACAGCCCTCAGAAGCTTGGCTTCTTCTAGAGCCTGAAGTCGGTCGCATTGGCTCTCAGCGGGTGACGTGCTTCTTCTGTGTGATCACGGGCGGGTCCGATGGCACCCGCGTCTCGACCACTTCGAGTGGACCAGGGCCGAGGCCCACCGGGAGGTGGCGAACGCCGGAAAGCACGGTTCGGCCACGGAAGGTGGTGCCGGGTATCCCGCTCCGTCGGGAAAAGGAGATCGCACAGGCAATGGATCACCCGTCCCGCTCTCCGGGTACCGTCAGGGTATGAGTCATCCGCACCCCGAGCTGAAAGCCGCACCGCCCCTTCCCGAAGGAGGGCTGCGGGTCATCGCCCTGGGCGGCCTGGGCGAGATCGGCCGCAACATGACCGTCTTCGAGCACGCGGGCAAGCTGCTCATCGTCGACTGCGGCGTGCTGTTCCCCGAGGAGACCCAGCCCGGCGTGGACGTGATCCTGCCGGACTTCACCTCGATCCGGGACCGCCTGGACGACATCGTGGCCGTGGTCCTCACTCACGGCCACGAGGACCACATCGGCGGCGTGCCGTACCTGCTGCGCGAGCGGTCCGACATTCCCGTCGTCGGCTCCAAGCTGACGCTGGCGTTTCTGGAGGCCAAGCTCAAGGAACACGGCATCCGGCCGCGCACGGTGCGGGTACGAGAGGGCGACCGGCGTGGTTTTGGGCCCTTCGACTGCGAGTTCGTGGCGGTCAACCACTCCATCCCCGACAGTCTCGCCGTCGCGATCCGCACCCGGGCCGGGATGGTGCTGCACACCGGCGACTTCAAGATGGACCAGTTCCCCCTCGACGACCGCATCACCGATCTGCGCGCCTTCGCCCGCCTCGGCGAGGAGGGCGTGGACCTGTTCCTCACCGACTCCACCAACGCCGAAGTACCCGGCTTCACCACCTCCGAGCGTGAGCTGAACCCGGCGATCGAGCAGGTGATGCGCACCGCGCCGCGCCGGGTCATCGTCTCCAGCTTCGCCAGCCATGTGCACCGCATCCAGCAGGTCCTGGACGCCGCCCACCAGCACGGCCGCAAGGTCGCCTTCGTCGGCCGGTCGATGGTCCGCAACATGGGCATCGCCCGTGATCTGGGCTATCTGAAGGTCCCCTCCGGTCTGGTGGTGAGCACGAAGGAGCTGGAGAAGCTCCCGGACCACAAGGTCACTCTGGTGTGCACCGGCTCCCAGGGCGAACCGATGGCCGCGCTGTCGCGGATGGCCAACCGCGACCACATGATCCGCATCGGCAAGGGCGACACCGTCCTGCTCGCCAGCTCCCTCATCCCCGGCAACGAGAACGCCATTTACCGGGTGATCAACGGACTCACCCGGTGGGGTGCCCATGTGGTCCACAAGGGCAACGCCAAGGTGCACGTCTCCGGGCACGCCAGCGCCGGCGAACTCGTCTACTGCTACAACATCGTCAAACCCCGCAACGTCATGCCGGTGCACGGTGAATGGCGCCACCTGCGGGCCAACGGCGACCTCGCCATCCGTACCGGTGTCGACTCCGACCGGGTCGTCATCGCCGAGGACGGCGTCGTCGTCGACCTTGTCGACGGGCGCGCGTCCATCACCGGCAAGGTCCCCGCCGGCAACGTCTACGTGGACGGCATGGAAGTCGGCGGCGCCACCGAAGCGTCCCTCAAGGACCGCCTCACCCTTGCCGCCGAAGGCGTGGTCACGGTGGTGGCGATCGTCGACGCCGACACCGGCGCCCTGGCCGAGGCCCCCGACTTCCTGGCCCGGGGCTTCGTCCACGATGACACCACCTTCGAGCCGGTCATCCCCGTCATCGAGAAGACCCTGGCCACCGCGGCCGAGGAAGGTGTCGGCGACGCGCGCCAACTCGAACAACTCGTCGCCCGCGCCGTCGCGAACTGGGCGTTCCGCACCCACCGCCGCAAGCCCCTCATCATCCCCGTCATCATCGACGCCTGAACCACAGCCCGGCAGCACGGTCCCGGTTCCGGCCGCGGCCTCGCAGCATCGACGCCGGGCACGGGAGTCAGCAGCCAAACCCAGCCGCCGGGGTGGCAACGCCAGACCCCGGCCGGCAGTCCGTAGTCCGATCCGTCGGCGATCTCGACGGCCTCGTTCTCTGAGGAGAACGCGGTGACTGTGCCCCACCGGGCCGAAGGTTTCCTCGGTCGCGATGCGATGTTGCGGGTTTTCGGCCACCTGAGCGGGCGAGACTGATGGAGGGCTCAACGCTCTGGGAATGCCGGGGGCAAGGAAGTAGCGGGGGGATGCCGCTGGCGCAAGCGATCACCCCGCCTGGGCAGAGGTGACGGCACACACGGAGCGCGCGGCGTCCAGCGGCTCCTGCATGCCGGCCACCCTGCAGGCGAAGCCGGTGCCCCCGCCAACCGGCACACCGCGTCATTCCGAAGGAATGCGAAACTCGAATTCGGGACGGTCCCACGGCACGGCGGGCGGGTTCGCGAGCGCGGTCCCGGTCCGCACCGCACCGACGCGGTGGTAGAAGTTCTCGGCGGGAAGATGCGACACGACCTTGAGACGGTCGAGCCCGGCGGCACGGGCCTCGGACTGCATGTGAGCCACGAGCAGCCGTCCAATACCCCGTCCTTGCGCTTCGTCGGCGACGAACAGCAGGTCGAGCTCCGGTGGAGCGAGGACGAGCGAGTAGAACCCGAGGACCCGGTCTCCATGCTCGTCGGTGCCGACGGCCACGAAGGTGCGGTGGGCCTCGATGTAATCAGGGCCGACCCGGTAGCCCGCGACTGCGGACGCGTACTTACCCTCGTAGGCGCGTGAGCCACGCACGAGCCGCGTGAGCCGTTTGGCATCCCGCGCGACGGCCCTCCGTATCGTGATCGGCCGGCTGATCGGAGAAGGGCGCGAGCTCATCGGGAGAGTATGTCGCACCGGTGAGTGCCTTCGTACGTCGGGTCGGCTGCTCGGGCAGGCGTTCCCGCACCGCTCCCGGGAACCGCTCGCCTGGAGCTGGAGAACGGTGTGGTCGACGGCTGCTCTCCCTGGGCCTGGCATGGCGAAGCCGAGCCGGGTACAGGAGATTCCGAGCCGGCCTCATGAGGCGGATCATCGTTCGGTTGACGATCCAGACCGATGTCGCCCGCCATACCGTATGGATCTTCTCCGGGTCGACCAGCCGCTCGTCCGCCAGGCAGCCGCGCTCGTCACGGCCGCAGCCACGATCAGCAGGCGAAGACACCGCCCGGCAGTCCGGGAAGCCGGTCTCAGCCGCCGCGCCGCACTCGGGCCGCCTTGCGGGCCTCCGCGAGCTTGCGGGCCTCGCTGCTCTTGCGGGACGACGACCTGCCACCGGAACCGCTCTTCGCGTCCTTGGTGCTGCCCAGGCCGCCGAAGGGGACGTTGTGGTTCTTGGGGCGCGGTACGGCCGGCCCGCCGTCGAGAGGCTTTCCGGAGGGGGCCTTGGCGCCGGTGATCCGGCTCAGCTCCGCCTCGCCGGACCGCACTTTGGTGACCTTGGGGGCGACGTCGGCGTCCGCCATGACCTGGCTCGTCTCGCGGCGCTGTCCCGACAGGACGAGTGTCACGACGGTGCCGGAGCGGCCGGCCCGGGCCGTGCGGCCCGCGCGGTGCAGATAGTCCTTGGGGTCGTTGGCCGGGTCGACGTTGACCACGAGGTCGAGGTCGTCGACGTGCAGGCCGCGTGCGGCGACGTTCGTCGCTACCAGCGCGGTGATCTGCCCGTTCTTGAACTGGGCCAGAGTCCGGGCGCGCTGCGGCTGGGACTTCCCGCTGTGCAGGGCGGCGGCGGCCACGCCGCTGGCCCGCAGATGCCGCGTGAGCTGGTCGACGCCGTGCTTGGTGTCCAGAAACAGCAGAACGCGGCCGTCCCGAGCGGCGATCTCCGTGGTCACGGCGTACCGGTCAGGGCCGTGCACGACGAAAACGTGGTGCTCGATCGCGGAGACGGCGCTGGACGAAGGGTCCACCGAGTGGACGGCGGGGTCGCGCAGGTAGCGCTGCACCAGCTGGTCGACGTCGCCGTACTCGAGGGTCGCGGAGAACAGCATCCGCTGCCCGTCGGGACGCACCTGGTCCAGGATCCCGGTGACCTGCGGCAGGAACCCCATGTCGCACATCTGGTCGGCCTCGTCCAGGACCGCGATGCGCACCCGTCCCAGTCGGCAGCCCTTGCGCTCGATGAGGTCGTGCAGCCGACCGGGCGTGGCGACGACGATCTCGGCGCCATCCCGCAGCACGGCGGCCTGCCGTCCGATGGACGCGCCGCCCACCACGGTCGCGAGCCGCAGCCGCAGCGCCTCGACGTACGGGGTGAGCGCCTCACCGACCTGCTGCGCCAGCTCCCTGGTGGGCACCAGAACGAGCGCCAGCGGCTCTTTCGGCTGCGCGCGCTGCCCGGCCGTCCGGGCGAGCATCCCCAGGCCGAAGGCGAGCGTCTTGCCGGATCCTGTGCGGCCCCGGCCCAGGACGTCCCGTCCCGCGAGCGCATTCGGCAGTGCCGCCGCCTGGATGGGGAAGGGCACAGTCACACCCTGCTCATCGAGCGCCCGCAGAACCTCGGCCGGCAACCCCAGCTGGGCGAAGGACGCCGCCGTGGGCACTGCCGAAGTGGCGCCCGACGCCTTGGACACATCGCCCTGCCGCCGGGCTTCGGCACGTGTTGATTCGCTCACAGAAAGCCTTCCTCCGAAGAAACCGTACCGAGGAAGGCGCGGCAGGGACGCGGCCGCCGGCCAAAGACACCCAACGGAGCACCGACACAACGACACAGCAAAAGCGCAACGCTAGCACGGGGCCACACCGTCCGGGGCTCCCCGTGCCGCGCCGCTCAGCCGACGAACGACAGCCGGACTCGCCTGTGCAGAGCTGGTGCCCCGGGGACACTCCCGGCATCGACGCCCAGCGCGGCCCCCGCCACCAAGATCCGGACCAGGAGCGGACCAACTTCGCTTCTCCTCCGGCGAGGGGAGCCAGGGTGTTCCTGGCTCCCCTCCATGGTGCGGGCGGCGGGTCACTGGAACTGTGCGAAGAACCTCCAGATCTCTGCCTTGGTCCAGGTGGTGACGCCGCTTTCGTTGGGGGAGCCGTCGACCGGACCGGGTATGTGGCCGCCGTCGAACGCGGCCCATTGGACCGGGTATCCGGCACGGCAGCCGGAGTAGGTGGTGGTGATGTGCGTTCGGCTGCCCGGCGCGGGCTCGCGCGGGCTCTGGGGAGTGCAGCCGTTGTTGCTGACGAACCTGTCGCGCAGGGACCTTCCTTGCCCGATGCCGAGGACGGAGTCGCTGATGCCGTGGATTCCGAGGTAGGCGATGGGCTGGGTGCCACCACTGCACCCGCTGATCTGAGCGCCGGAGATGACCGCGACGGCCCGGAAGACGTTCGCGCGGCTGCATGCGAGTGCGTAGCTCATGCCGCCGCCCCAGCTGAATCCCGTGGCGAAACGCTGCGCCGGGTTGACACAGAGACCGCCCTCGATGCGCCGGATCATGTCGTCGACGAAGGTGACGTCCTCACCGCCCGCATTGCCCCAGCCGTTGCCGAGGCCCTGGGGGGCGACGAGGATCGCGGTGTTGTTCGACTGTTCCTGCTGGCCGTAGTAGGACCAGGCGCTCCCGCTCGTGCCGCCCGAGGCGACGTCACCGGCGGTTCCGCCCCGCCAGTGGAACGCGAAGATCAACCGGTAGCGGTGGTTGTTGTCGTAGTTGGGCGGAACCCTGAGGATGAAGCTGCGGCTCTTGCCACCGCTCTGAATCGTGTGCGTACCGCTCGTCAGAGTCGGGGCGCTGCCGCATCCGCCGCCGCCGCCACCGGACGACAGTTTGACCATCTGCCATTGCTGGTTGGCGCCGCCCCAGTCGGTGTACTGGACGACGTTGCCGCCGTCGGCGGTGGAGGCGCCCTGCACCTCCACCGCCTTGCCGCTGGTGCGGTTGATCAGCCGGACGTGGCCCGCGTCGGAGTCGGCCAGGCGGAACTGCTGGTTGGCCCCGTTGTGGTCGGCCCACTGCTGGATCGCGGCACCGTCAGCGGTCGAGGCGCCGGCCACGTCGAGCACCTTGCCCGAATGCCGGGCCTTGAGGCGGTAGAAACCGCCGCCGGAGTCCACGAACTGCCACTGCTGGTTGGCTCCGTCGCTGCGCGTCCACTGTCCGACGCGCGCGCCGTCGGCGGTGGATGAGCCAGAGACGTCCAGCGCCTTGCCGCTGTTGCGATTGACCAGGACGTACCAGGCATTGGTGTCCACCGTCGCCGCCTCGGCGGGCGTCGGATTCACCGCGGCGAGCATGCCGATCGCCAGGGTGGCCGCAACCACGGCGGCGACCCGGGACCACCAGCGTTGTTTTCGTGGAAGGGCGGGAGGAACCGCACCGTCGGTCTTCATCGATTGATCCTTTCGTCTCTGAACAGGTCCCCTCAGGTGCGGGTCCAGCGTTGGTTGCTGCCGTTCGAGCAGGAGTGGAGCTGGATCAGGGTGCCGTTGGCGGTGCCTCCCGAGACGGCGTCGAGGCAGAGGCCGGACTGGACGCCGACGATGGATCCGTCGGAGTTGAGGCGCCATTTCTGGTTGTCGCCGCCCCAGCAGCTGTAGATCTGGACTTTGGTGCCGGTGCCGGTGCCGGCGGCGTCCAGGCACTTGTTGCCGTAGACCCTGAGCTCACCGGCGGCGGTGGGCGTCCACTGCTGGTTGGTGCCGCTGTGGCAGTCCCACAGCTGGAGCTGGGTGCCGTCGGTGGTGCTGGTGCCGGGCACGTCCAGGCAGCGGCCCGAGCCGACGCCCTTGATCTGTCCGGAACCCGTAGGGGGCGTGGTGGAGCCGCCGTTGAGCGCGTTGAGGACGGCGGTGTAGGCGGGCTTCTTGCTGCCGTTGTCGTTGAACAGCAGCGGCGTGTGCTCCCGTCGCCAGGAGTCGCTGTCGCGCACCCCCCAGACGGTGATGCCGAGGCAGCGCGGGACGGCCAGACAGTCGTTGGTCACATTGGCGTAGGTGGTGGCCGAGGCGCCCTGGATGTCGAGCTCGGTGATGGCCACGTCGACGCCGAGGGCGGCGAAGCTCTGCAGGGTGGTGCGGAAGTTGCTGTTGTACGGGCTGTCGTTGTTGAAGTGGGACTGGAAGCCGACGCAGTCGATCGGCACGCCGCGCTGCTTGAAGTCGCGGACCATGCGGTACATGGCCTGGGTCTTGGCCCAGGTCCAGTTCTCGACGTTGTAGTCGTTGTAGCAGAGCTTGGCGGCCGGGTCGGCGGCGCGCGCGGTGCGGAAGGCGACCTCGATCCAGTCGTTGCCGGTCCGCTGCAGGTTGGAGTCACGCCGGGCGCCCGAATTGCCGTCTTCGAAGGCCTCGTTCACGACGTCCCACTGGGCGATCTTGCCCTTGTAGTGGGCCATCACGCCGTTGATGTGACCGATCATCGCCTGGCGCAGCGCACTGCCGCTGAGGCTCTGCATCCAGCCGGGCTGCTGGGAATGCCAGGCCAGGGTGTGGCCGCGCACCTGTTTGCCGTTCTGCACCGCCCAGTTGTAGACGCGGTCACCGGCGGTGAAATTGAACTGGCCCCGCTGCGGTTCGGTGGCGTCGATCTTCATCTCGTTCTCGGCTGTCACCGAGTTGAACTCACGGCCCGCGATCGTCGTGTACGCCGAGTCGCCCAGTCTGCCCGAGGCGATGGCGGTGCCGAAGTAGCGGCCGCTCTGCGCCGCCGCGGCGCCGAGCGTGTTCTCGGCGGCCTGTGCGGTCGGCGGCGCGACCAGTGCGGCGACCACACCGAGGACGCCGACGACCAGCGTCAACAGCAGGCCGCGCGCCTTCCGGCGAACAGCGGGTCCAGGAGGGGCGTACGAGCCCATGACTGTGCCTCCAGGGTAGGAAACATGGAAGGACTGAAGTGCGGGGGATGCGTCGTCCGCTCCCCTTCGGCAGACGGACGGGGGCCGGAGCCCGGGCAGCGCGGTAACGGCGGGCGGCGGTGTTTCGATGCCCCCGGAACGTGACGGGGTGGCGCGGGTGCTTCGGTGCGTGGATCTGCCGTGCAGCACGGTTCGGTCGTTCACCCAGAGAGGGATGATTGAGGGATTGACGGTGAATCGTCAACACTCTCCGCAAAGAAAGTTTCCGCTTACTTCCCGAAACATTCGATCGGGGAACCCTTCAAAGTGGTGAACCCGTTGCGATCTTCTAGGGAGCCGAGGGAACTGTTTGCGGACAGATCGGCGACAGACCTTGACCAGAGGGTCCCGCATTCCTAGCTTGTGGCATCAAGGTTCGGGAAGCTCTTCGAAAGTTTCGATGCTGTTCCTGCCCCCGGCACGGCCACTCCACGGTTATCGGCGTCATTCAACCCGCCCCAAGGAGGCCCCTCTGATGCGGTTTCGCCACGCGTCCCCGGTCCGCCCAAGACGCTTACTCGCCGTCCTCGCGCCCTTGCTGCTCTTGGCCACCTTCCTCGGTGCCCAGCCGGCAAGCGCGGCGACCGTAGACCCCAGCGCCTCGTATGTGCTGGTCAACCGCAACAGCGGCAAGGCCCTGGACGTCTACAACCTGGCGACCGACGACGGCGCCCGCATCACCCAGTGGACCAGGAACGATCAGAACCAGCAGCAGTGGCAGTTCGTCGATTCCGGGGGCGGCTACTACCGCATCAAGTCCCGTCACTCGGGCAAGGTCCTGGACGTCCATAACCGGTCCACCGCGAACGGGGGCTCGATCGTCCAGTGGGCCGATCAGAACGCCACCAACCAGCAGTGGCGGCTGGCCGACAGCTCTGACGGTTACGTGAGGCTCATCTCGCGCCACAGCAACAAGGCCCTCGAAGTGCAAGGCGCTTCGACCGCCGACAACGCGAACGTCGTCCAGTACGACGACTGGGGCGGCGCCAACCAGCAGTGGCAGCTCGTCAAGGTCGGCGGCGGCAGTACCGGCCCGTGCGACCTTCCGTCGACATACCGCTGGACATCGACGGGAGCGCTGGCGCAGCCCAAGCCGGGGTGGGTCTCGCTCAAGGACTTCACCGTCGTCCCCTACAACGGCAGGCAACTCGTCTACGCGACGACGCACGACACGGGGACGCGCTGGGGTTCGATGAACTTCGGCCTGTTCACCAACTGGTCGGAGATGGCCTCGGCGAGCCAGAACGCGATGTCGACTTCCACCGTCGCGCCCACGCTCTTCTATTTCGCGCCGAAGAACATCTGGGTGCTCACCTACCAATGGGGCGGGACCGCCTTCTCCTACCGGACGTCGAGCGACCCCACCAACCCGAACGGCTGGTCGTCCCAGCAGGTGCTCTTCTCCGGAAGCATCTCCGACTCCGGAACAGGCCCCATCGACCAGACGCTCATCGGTGACGGGACGAACATGTACCTGTTCTTCGCCGGTGACAACGGCAAGATCTACCGGGCCAGCATGCCGATCGGGAACTTCCCGGGCAGCTTCGGCACGACCTCGACCGTGGTGATGAGCGATACGAAGAACAACCTGTTCGAAGCCCCGCAGGTCTACAAGCTGCAGGGCCAGAACCGCTACCTCATGATCGTCGAGGCGATCGGTGCGCAGGGCCACCGCTACTTCCGCTCGTTCACGGCCACCAGTCTGAACGGCTCGTGGACACCCCAGGCCGCGACCGAGAACAATCCCTTCGCCGGCAAGGCCAACAGTGGCGCCACCTGGACCAACGACATCAGCCACGGCGAACTGATCCGCACCAGCCCCGATCAGACCATGACCGTCGATCCCTGCAAGCTGCAGTTGCTCTACCAGGGGCGCAGCCCCAACTCCGGCGGCGACTACGGCCTCTGGCCCTACCGTCCGGGTCTGCTGACCCTGCAGCGCTGACGGCCCGAGCAACAGGCAGGCCGGGAAGCGAGCGACGCTTCCCGGCCTCACCGTTCGCCGTCCCCCTGAGTACGGGGGCACCTGGTCCACCCGGCCCTCTGGATCACGTCCGCCGAGCTGCAGAACAGGCGCGTCCAGCAGCCCCTGAGCGTGGGCGTGGACCTGAGCAGATCCCCGCCGCTCCCGCTTCCGAACCGTGTGGCGTCGCCGTCACGCTTTCCCGCCGCACACGGCGGAGCAGCGGACCCGTCATGGCCGTGGTGAGTACGGCCACCACGATGAGCACCGAGTAGAACTCCTCGTCGATCAGGCCCATCTGCAGCCCGACCGTGAGGATGACGACCTCGGTGAGGCCACGGGTGTTCATCAGTACGGAGACGGTCAGTGCGTCATCGCGTTGCAGGCCCGACGTCCGGGCGCCGAGATAGGCGCCTGACATCTTGGTGGAGACGGCCACGGCCAGGGCGGCCACCAGAAGGCCCATGCTCGAGCCGTCGAACGCGGCGAGGTTCACCCCGGTGCCTGCCACCACGAAGTAGACCGGCAGCAGAATTTGTGTGCCCGCCTGCTCCATCCGCTCCATGACCTCGCCACGCAGCCGGGCCAGCCCGGCCCTGGGCATCGCGGCACCGAACGCGAACGCGCCGAAGATGAAGTGGACACCCAGCCACTCCGTGGCCGCGCAAGAGGCCATGAGGCCGGTGGTCACCATCAGGATCGCCGGGGCCCGCAGCCCCTCCTCGGTCTCCCGGGGCCGCAGCAGCCGGGCCATGAGCGGGCGCACGACGCAGACCAGCGCCAGCAGATAGAGGGGGACCAACACCACGCGCCACTGGTCGGCGGTGCCGAAGCAGGCGACGACCACCGCGAGCAACACCCATGCGACCAGGTCGTTCACCGCAGCCGCGGCCATGGTGACACGCCCCACGGCTGTGCGGTTCAGTCGCCGGTCGGCGAGGATCCGCGCCAGTACCGGGAAAGCGGTCACCGACAGGGCCACACCCGTGAACAGGACGAAGGCCGCGTTCCCTGACGGTCCGTGCTCCGCGGCGAAGGGCAATGCCACGAGGCAACCACCCACCAAGGGCACCAGAGTGGAGCCCGCCGCGACGTTCAGTGTGGTGCGTCCACTGCCGCGGAAGAAGGAGTGGTCCATTTCGTAGCCGATGACGAACATGAACATCGCCAGGCCGACGTCGGCGAGTGCCCCGAGGAGCGGGCGGACACCGTCGAGCCGAACCGTCTCCCCCCAGGGGCCCCAGGTGCTGGACAGCAGTGTGCTGCCGAGCAGGATCCCCGCGACGATCTCGCCGACCACGGGCGGCTGTCCCACCCTGCGTGCCGCCGCCGCGAACAGTCGGGCCAGCCCCAGGACCACCGCGAAGGCAAGGAAGAACGCGGCGGCCTCGTCCCCCTTCACGCCCCCTCCCGCCGACCGGTGCGCACCAGGGGTGAGTCCGGCCGTGACCTGAGGACGGCGCGTCCGATGAGGTCACGCATCACCTCACTGGGACCGGCGGCGATGGTGGCCGCCCGTGCATCCCGGTAGGCGCGGGCGGCGTCCGAAGAGTCGAGGTAGCCGTGGGCCCCGTGCAGTTGCAGGCTGGCGTCCGCCATCCGGCAGGCCAGCTCGGTCGTATGGAGCTTGGCCATGGAACACTCGGTGGCCGGAAGATCCCCCTGCTCGTACAACCAGGCGGTGTGGTGGACGAGTTGCCGGGCAGCGGCCAGCTCGGTCGCCAGGTCCGCGATGCGGTGGGCGGGCGCCTGCCGTTCGGAGAGCATGCCGCCGGAGAGCCGACGCTCGGTCAGGCACCGGCGAGTGTCGTCGAGACAGCGGTCCATGCCGCCCAGCGCCAGGATCGCCGCGACGAGCCGCTCCAGTTGCAGCCCACGCATCAGGTAATAGAAGCCGGCGTCGACCCGCCCGATCAGGCGGTCCGCCGGCACCCGGACGTCCTCGTACGCCACGGTGGCCGTACCGGCCGCGCCCCAGCCCAGTGTGGGGGTCGGCGTGGTGATGACGCCCGGCAGGCCGGAGTCGATCACCAGCAGGGACAGGCCGGTCGTTCCGTGCGGTCCGGAACTGGCGTCGGGCGATGTGCGCACGGCGACGACGTGGAAGTCCGCCGCTGTGCCGTTGCTGACCATCGTTTTGACCCCGCGCACCACGAAGTGGCCGCCGTCCCGCTCCGCCGTGGTGGTCAGTCCGGAGAGGTCCGCGCCGGTACCCGGTTCGGAGATCGCCAGGGCCGCCACGCGCTCGCCCCCGACGGCGGGGACGAGGTAGTCCCGGCGCAGCCCGGGGCCGCCGGCCGCGGCGAGATAGTGGGTGGCCATGTAGGCGTGCACCGAGACCGCCGCCCGCAGGCCGCCGAATCCGGTGCGCCCGAGCTCCTCCAGGAACACCACCGACGTGAACAGGTCCCGTTCGCCGCCGCCCGCGCTGCGCGGATGCAGCAGTCCGAGATACCCCAGCTCACCGAACGACTTCCACACGGACCGCGGCAGGCCGCCCTCCCGGTCCCAGTGGGTCGCTTTCGGCATCACCTCCGCCGTCAGGAAGTCACGGGTACGTTCGCGGAACGCCGCGTGGTCGTGGGTGAAGTACGGGGATCGCACCATTCGCTCTCTTCCTGATTCTCTGTCCGCCGGGCGATCTCGCCGCGCAGCAGGGAGCAGACCTCGTCGGCCGAGTCGTGGGGAAAGAAGTGGCCCCCGGCCACTCCATGGCTGCGGAAGCCCCGGAACGCCAGAGAGCGCCAGGCCGCCACCGCGGCTCGGGGCGCGACCTCGTCGTCGACTCCCCAGAAGGTCGTGACCGGTACGGGAACGGGCCGGGCAGGGCCCTGCGGCCAGGTTTCCGCCAGCCGGAAGTCCGCCCGGAGCATGGGCATGAGCAACTTCAGCAGAGCCGGGTTCGCCAGGACCTGTGGCGGTGCGGCGGCCAGCCGGGCCAGGTGCTCGACGAACCGGGCGTCGGGCAGGTCATGGATCACGGGCAGTTCGCGGGCGGTGCCAGGTGCCCGGCAGCCGGAGATGACGACGCGTTCAGGGGCACGCGTCATGGGCCGCGTGACCGCCTCGTACACCAGCATCCCGCCCATGCTGTGGCCGAAGAGCACGTATGGGGAGGTGATCTGCTCGGCCAGCGCATCGCTGAATGCCGCGGTCAGCGGGAGCCATCGGGAGTAGGGCCGTTCGCGGACGCGGCTCTCCCGGCCGGGCAGCCGTACGGCGACAAGCTCCACGTCATCGGGCAGTCGGGCGGCCCACCGCCTGAACACTCCGGCGCCGGCGCCCGCGTACGGCACGCACACCAGCCGGAGCCGGGCGTCGGGCCGTGGTTCGGGGCGGTGGAACCAGAGCGCCGTCGGCCGTGGCGTCGTCGTGTCGGTCACGGGGCTCACGGGTCTTTGTGGTCAAGGGCGCGCCCTTCGCTCCCGGCTCGCTGTGCGCCTGCCGCGGCGGAAGCCCGCTGGGGCGCGGATGCCTCGATCGCCGCGGCCAAGGCACCGAACGTGCTGTCCGTGAAGACCATGTCCGGGGTCAGGGCATCCTCCCCGAGTCGCCCCTCCACGTGCGCCAGCAGCCGTACGGCGGTGAGCGAATCGCCTCCGAGGTCGAAGAAGTCCGCGTCCGGCCGCACGGCTTCCGCACCGAAGAGACCGGCCCAGATCTCGGCGAGGTGGGCGGTGCGACAGGTGGCATTCGGCACCGCGACCGAAGCCGGTGACCCGACGGCCATGTCGTCCAGGCCGGGCACCACCACGAATCTCCCCGGTGCTTCGGCCGACGGGGCCTCCCGCGTGAGGAGTTCACGCAGCTCCCGCTCGAGCATCCGCAGATTCGGGCCGTGGTCGACGGGCGTGACCGCCGCGCTCGGTGGATGCGCGCCGTGGGCTGTGGCCTCGGGCCGATGGGCGTACACGTGGTGACAGGGTGTCAGGGTCAGCCTGGGGTCCTGCTCGTGCGCGACGGAGA
This sequence comes from Streptomyces sp. NPDC002130, assembly GCF_040296465.1. Lineage (NCBI taxonomy): Bacteria > Bacillati > Actinomycetota > Actinomycetes > Kitasatosporales > Streptomycetaceae > Streptomyces > Streptomyces sp. NPDC002130. The sequence continues at coordinate 9,921 of NZ_JBEOXI010000114.1, read as the reverse complement.
AGCCGTGTGCGCTCAGCGTGCCGAGCACGGCTGCCAGTCGGTCGTCGATGTCGTGAACTTCCATGACGATGCGGTCGATACGCGGCCAGAGCGCGGCGTCGATGCCTTCGAGGACCTCCGCCTCGGCCTTCTCCACGTCGATCTTGAGCAGGTCGATCCTGGTCAGGCCGTGCTCGGCGGCGACGCGGCTGAGCGTGGTGGTGGGAACGCGCCTGCGCACCGCGGTCATCCGGTCGCCGGCGAGCCGGTCCAGCTGCGTCCCGCCCTCGGCACCTTCGCCGGTGAGGAGGTATCCGCGCAGCACGTCGACGTCCTCGGCCTGGGCGAACCCACCCGACATCACGCTGTTGTTCGGGTAGTAGGTGAACTCGGTCTCCGACTCCGCCCGTCCGAGACCGCACCGCACGACGGTGGCGTCCACGCCGTGCAGCTCGGCGTTGACCGCTACGGCCTCGGCGAGTTCCTCCACCGGTTCGACGGCGATGACACGGGCGCCGGGGCTGCGCCGCCCGACGGCCAGGGTGAACATGCCGATGTTGGCTCCGGCGTCCACGACGACCGCGCCCGGCGGAAGGACGATGCCGTGCTTGAAGTAGGTGTTCTCCGCGAAGATCTCGCGGTACAGGAAGTCGCTCTCGCCTCGGTTCACCCCGGCCACCCGGAGATCGTCGGCGGGTTCGTGCCAGCCGAGCGTGCCCAGCCGTCCTGCCGCCTCGAGGGCGGCCGCCCGGTGCAGCAGTGGGGCGTGGCTCCTGTCGGGCACGAGCCACGCGACGCTCTCCCGGCCGTCCGCCCCCGCTGTGACGGTGGCTTCGGTGACTGCGGGGTGTGTCCGCAGCAGTTGGGTCACGACGCGCGTGCGGTCGCTGTCCATCGGGTCGCTCACGTGTCCTTCCGGTGGGTTGCGGTGACGTCGTGGAGGAATTCCTCCGCCAGGCGGACCAGTTCCGGGCCCGCGTCGAAGGCGCTGAGGTGATCGCCCTCCGGCAGCATGCGCAGGTCCGCCCGTGGGAGCCGCGTCGCGACGTACTCGGAGCCGGCGGGGTGGGCCGTCGTGTCCTTGGGGCTGCTGACCACGAGAGCCGGCTGGCCGGCTGCCAGAAAGGGCCGGCAGTCCGTGGCCATGATCGCGCCGTTGAGCAGGCCGTAGCGGTGCAGCAGGTCGGGCGTCGCGTAGGGGTGGATGAGGTGGTGAGCGATGTCGGGACGCATGCCGTCGAGTGCGGACCGGCGTCGCATCAGCCGGTGCAGCCCGGCGGCCTGCCGCAGGTTCCGGGAGGCCATGGCGAGCAGTGACTGGACGTCTCGCTGATGGTCGGTCTTGGGTGCCGCACCGCCCAGTTCGTAGTCTCCGTGCCACAGGCTCAGGGACATCACCCGTGCCGAGGTGGAAGCGGCGGCCAAGGCGATGGCGGCGCCCCCGCACAGTCCCATGGTGTGTGCCCGCCGGATGCCGAAACCGTCGAGCACCGCCGGCAGATCACCGGCCTGTGCGGCGAGACTGTGGTCCCCGAGCGCGGCCGGACCGGCCCCGTTCTCCGCGGCGAACAGCCCACGGCTCTCCCAGGTCACCACCCGGAAGGACCCGGACAACGCCTTCATCCACCGTGTCACGAGGCCCACCGGCATGCCGCACGCCGTCACGAGGGCGACGGCCGGGAGGCCCTCCCGCCCGGCCGTCCAGCAGCGCAGCGGACTGCCGTCGTACGCGCGCACCACGACCGGCCGGCCGGGGAGAGCCGCCGACGCGGACCGTGCGATGTCCTCGACGCCCTCGGCTTCACCGGGGCCCGGCCGGGCGCTGCTGCCCGCGACCGCGTCCAACCCGCCGGAACCCAACATCAGGCGCCTGCTGAGCGCGAGTTCCACGGACCAGAGCCGAGCGGGCTCGGGCACCACGTCGAGCCGGGGCAGCTCCAGTGCGTCGGTGAGCCGGTCGAGCAGACTCCGGAGCGCCGGTACCGAGGCGGGTGAGACTCCCTCGACCGGTGCCACCCGCAGCCGTTCCGGAACGGCGCGGACGAGGGAGGCGCTGTCGACCAGTGCCGTCGCGAGCCGGTGCAGGGCATCGTTCGCCGCCTCGGCGACGCCCTCCGGTTTCCTCACCCCTGCTCCCCGCTCCCGGGCCGGTGCCGGAACGGCTGATCACGGGTGGTGCGGTCGACGAGACGGTTGTGCCCGTAGGTGTCCGTGCCGCCGACCAGCACGGCCCCGTAGCGGTCGAGGCTGACGCGGCCGCCGTACTCCTCGATGACGGAGGTGCCGGGGTAGACCTCCACGGAGGTGGGCACGTAGCGGGAGGCGAAACCCATCCGCATGTCCTTCGTCGTCCCTGCGTGCGGATGTGAGGCGTGCATCAGCGTGGACCAGAAGACGATGAACTGACCCGCCTTCATCTCCATGGAGACGGCCTGTGACTCGTCCGGCTTCCACTCCGGGTCGATCTGCAGTTCCCGGTAGTCGTAGCCGAAGAAGCCACGCCGTACGCCGTCCTTCTCCACAGCGGTGTTCGTGTCCGGCGCATAGTGCATCCGCTTGGTCTCGTCGTAGAACATGGTGCGATGTGTGCCGGGAATGAACTGCAGGCAGCCCATGTCGACGGTGGCGTCGCTGAACGCGCACCAGACGGTGATGGTGCCGCCGAAGTCGGACCCGCCCGGCCATTGGATCTGCGGAAGTCCCGAGGCGTTGGCGAAGGTGTCCGCCTGGTGCCAGTCGGTGCCCTCGTCCCCCGGGTATTTGGGGAAGAACTCGGTGCGCCAGCACAGCACGTCGGGACCGAGGATGCTGCTGACCCGGTCGACGATCTCCGGCCGGCCGATGTGTTCGGCCAGGAAGCCGTGATCCAGGTGGCGGTCGTAGTTGGAGATGTTCGTGGCACCCGATATCGCGGCGCCGTCCTGGTACACGGCGGCGCTGCGGTCGAGGAGTTCGAGGCGGGCCCGTCCCCACGCGGCCTTGATCTCCCCGGGTTCGTAGAGGGTGAAGGGTCCGGCGAAGCCCTGCCGGTGGAAGGCGGCCAGCTCTTCCGCGCTGAGTGAGAAGTCGGTGGTCTGCGTCGTCATGTGGTCTCCTCGGTCGATGATGCGGAAAGCGCGGCGTCGACGTGCCGGCCGAGCAGGCGGACGGTCACGCCGTCGATCAGCACGGTGATGTCGAGGTCGAGCCCGAAGACCTCGTTGACGCGGGTGAACATGCGCAGCAGCGACAGCGACGTGCCGCCGAGCTCGAAGAAGTCGGCGTCGTGCCCCACCCGGGGAACGTCCAGAACGATGCGCCAGACCTCGGCGATCCGTTCCTCCGTACCGGCCGGCCCGGAGCGGGCCGCGTCCGGGACCTGGACGGACCCGCCGGTCACCTCCGGGGACGGCAACCGTGCCTTGTCGACCTTGCCGTTGAGCGTGAGCGGCAGCTCGGGGAGTACGACGTACTTGGACGGACGCAAGTGCGCCGGCAGTGCGGTGGCGCTCCGCTCGGCCAGCACCGCCGCGAGCGCCGGACCTGCCGTCCGGGACGCGACGTAGGCGATGAGCCTGACGTCGTCCTCGCCGTAGTCGTGCGGCAGGACGACAACCTGCGATACGTCCGGATGGCGGGCGATCAGCGACTCGATCTCCCCGGGCTCCACCCGGTGGCCCCGGATTTTCACCTGGTCGTCCGTGCGGCCGAGATAGCCGTAACCGCCGCCGGGCAGGGCGACGATCCGGTCCCCGGTGCGATAGCAGCGACGCGGTGCGCCGTCGGCGTCGACGAGGTCGGTGAACCGCTCCTGGTCCAGTTCCGGGCGGCCCAGGTAGCCGCGGGCCAGCCCAGGGCCTTCGATGTACAGCTCGCCGGGTTCGCCCTCCAGCACGGGCAGTCCGTCCTCGTCCAGGACGTGGAAGGCGAGACCGGGCAGGGGTTCCCCGATCGGGCTGGGTGCCTCCTCTTCGAGATCGGCACGGACCAGCGGGCGGTACGAGCTGTGCACGGTCGCCTCGGTGATGCCGTACATGTTCACCAGGCGCGGGTGTTCGTCACCGTGCCGCTCCACCCAGGGGCGCAGCGTTGCGGGATCGAGCTTCTCGCCGCCGAGCACCACCGTCCGCAGCCGCGGCAACGGATGCGAAGCCCGTGCCGCCACCGCGGCGAGCCGCCGGAAGGCGGACGGCGTCTGGTTGAGCACCGTCACTCCCTGCGCGAGGAGCAGCGCATGGAAGTCCTTCGGTGAACGGGCCGTCTCCTGGGGCACCATCACCAGCCGCCCGCCGAAGAGCAGCGCACCCCAGGTCTCCCACACGGAGAAGTCGAAGGCGGCCGAGTGGAACGCGGTCCAGACGTCGTCCTCGTGGAAGCCGAAGAACGGCTGTGTCGCGTCGAAGAGACCGACGACACTGCGGTGTTCCACTTGTACGCCCTTGGGCAGACCGGTGGACCCGGACGTGTAGATCACATAGGCGAGGTCGTCGCTGCCGGCGGAAGGCAGTTCCCCGCGGTCGTCCGCCCGGCTCGGAGCGGCAGGCAGACCGTCCAGCAGGACGACGTCGGTGTCCAGGCCGGAGAGCGCCGAGCTCAGCGCCGCGGTGGACACGACCACGGGCGACTCGCTGTCCTTGACCGTCCAGCGTATGCGGTCCGCCGGAGAGCCGGGATCGATCGGCAGGTATGCGGCACCCGCCTTGAGGATGCCGAGCATGCCCACGAGCAGGTCCGCGTCCCGGGGGGCCAGCAGAGCCACCACGGCTCCCGGCCGTACCCCCATGCGGGCGAGCCGGTGCCCGAGCGCGTCGGCCCGCCCGCTCAGCTGCCGGTAGGTGAGTTCGCCCTGCGCCGTGGTCACCGCGGCCTTGTCCGGAAACCGCTCCACCACCTCCTGGAACATGTCCGTGAGGGTGCGTCCTGTTGCTCCCATGGGTTCTCTCCTGCCTGTTCGGTCGGTTCAGCGGTACGCGGCTTCTGCCCGTGGTTGCGAGGTCGGTGGCGGGGTGCGTCCGGTCGCGCGTCGGGCGCGCTTCCTCAGACCGGTACGGTGGCGGGCTCGGTGGGCCGGTCCTTGCGCAGGAGGCTGAGTTCGGTCGCCACCGCCGAGGCGCACAGCACCGCTGCCAGCAGTGGGAGCCATCGTGGCGCCACCTGCCCCAGGAACAGTCCGCCGACCGCGCCGCCGAGTGCGGCGCCCACATAGATGACGGAGCTGTTCAGGGACACCGCCACGGGGCCCGCCGGTCCGGCCAGTCGAAGCAGGCGGTGCTGCTGTGGTGCGGCGTACATCCAGCCGCTGACCCCCCATAGCGCCATGGCGACGAGCGCACCCGGGAACGACCCGCTGAGCTGTGGCATCGCCAGGAAGACCACGGTCATGCCGGCCACCGAGGCCAGGACGAGTCGTCGGCCCGCCGGACGGTCCATGAGCGCGCCGGCGAGGGCGTTGCCGGCCAGGCCTCCGACTCCGAAGGCGAAGAGCAGCACCGCGAGCCGACTCCCCTGCCCGGCGGTAGCCTCGGCGAACACCGTGGCGGCGTAGGTCAGCACCGCGTACTCAGCGATCACCGCGAAGATCGTGACGGTCAGAACCCTGCGGACGAGTGGTCCACGCAGGGCGGCGAACCTTTCCCGGGGACGGTGGGCGGTGTGCTCGGAGCCGACGCCGCGCAGCCCGGCCGCCAGGGGCACGGCCACGGCGGCGGTGGCCGCTGCGAGGACCGCGAGGGTGGGCCGCCAGCCGAAGACGTCCGCCGCCCAGGTCCCCGAGGGCACTCCCACCACCGACCCCATCACCAGGCCGCTGGTGACCAGCGCGAGGGACTTGCCGGTGCGTCCTTCCGGGGCGAGGGAGGCCGCGAGCGAGCACGCGTGCGGAGTGAACTGACAGGCCCCGGCGGCGACGAGCAGCCGCCCGGCCATGGCGGCCGGCAGCGAGCCGGCGACCGCGCACACCACGTTCCCGAGGGCGACGGCGACCAGCGCCGCGGTGAGCGCGGCCCTGGGCGACCGGCGGCTGAGGGGGGCCGCGAGCAGCGGGCCGAGAAGCGCGTACCCGACGGAGAACACCGTCATGAGCTGTCCCGCCGCCGACACGGAGACGTTCAGTGAGTCGCCGATCTGGGGAAGCATGCCGGCGATGACGAACACGTCGGTGCCGATGAGGAAGGTTCCCACGGCCAGCAGGAGAAGCCTCATACGTCCGTCCTCGTTCGGGCCTGCCCGGTCGCGCCGGTGGTGCGGGTGACCGCGGTGCGCACCGCTTCGACGATCAGGGGCGGGAAGCCGTTCAGATAGAAGTGGCCGCCTGCGAAGTCCCGGGCGTGGAAAGCGGCGGTGGTGTGCTCGGCCCAGGCGTGTACGTCGCCCGGGGTGAGTTCGTCGTCCCGGCCCGTCCACGCGGTGACGGGGCAGGAGAGCAGCGAGGGGCAGCTGCCGGGCCGGTAGGCGGCGGCCGCCCGGAAGTCGCTGCGCAGGGCGGGGAGGATCATCGCCCGCAGCTCCGGGTGGCCGGTGACGGCCGGGTCGGTGCCTCCGAGCCTCAGCAGCGCTTCGAGGGCGGCCTCCTCACCGTCGCCCGACAGTCGCGTGGGCGTGCGCCGGTACGGCGCCTGCATACCGGAGACGATCAGTCCCGCGGGTGCGGCACCGTACCGGTGCTCGAGCCTGGCGGCCGTCTCGAAGGCGACCAGGGCGCCGAGGCTGTGCCCGAACAGGACCGGCAGGGAGGCCGGCTGCGGTTCGGCGAGCAGTCGTGCGATTTCATCGGCGAGCAGCGACACGTCCTCGAAGGCGGGCTCGGCACAACGGTCCTGGCGCCCGGGGTACTGCACCGCCAGGACCCGGACGTCGGGCCCGAGCGCCGCGGAGAGCGGGAAGTACTGGCCCGCGGTGCCACCTGCGTGGGGGAAGCACACGAGCGTGCGGGCCTGGTCGTGGGCATCGTGGAAGACGCGGAGCCAGGCGGCGCGTTCGCGCGCCCCGTCCTGTGCGGTCGGAGGGGTCATGCGGCGGCTCGTTCCGTGATCAGTGCGGTGATCGCGTCCACCCTGGGGTCGTACAAAAATTCCTGCACGGACACTTGGACTTGAAAGCGCTGCTGGAGGCGGGTGACGACCAGCGCTGCGGAGAGCGAGGTACCACCCAGGTCCGAGAAGTGCCGGTCGGGAGGTATGTCGGCGACGCCGAGGACCGTCGACCAGATGACGGTGACGGCCGACCGCACATCGCCCGGTTCCGGGAGCGGACCGGCGCTGTCGTCGGCGTCGCCGGGGGCGGGCAGGCGGCGGCGGTCGATCTTCCCGTTCGGGGAGAGCGGCAGCTCGGGCGCGAGGACCATGTGGTGCGGAACCATGTAGTCGGGCAGCAACCGGGCGGCATGGGCGCGCAGTTCGCCCGCATCCGGCGCCTGCCCGGGTCCGGCCACGACATGGGCGACCAGTTTGCGTTCCTCGCTGCCGGGCGGTGTCCAGGCCACCACAGCGCACTCCCGTACCCCGGGGTGCCGGAGCAAAGCTGCCTCGATGTCCCCCGGCTCGACCCGGTATCCGCGGATCTTGAGCTGTCCGTCGGCACGCCCCAGGTACTCCAGGACCCCGTCCGGCCGCTCGCGCACCAGGTCACCGGTGCGGTACGCGCGTACGGGCCGGCCCTTGATCCGTGTGGTGCGGAACCGCTCCTGCGTCTGCCGCGGGTCGTGTACGTATCCATGGGCGAGACCGGCCCCGGCCAGCCACAGTTCGTCGCCCTCCGCCGACGGGACGACGTGGGCCGTCATGCCGGGAAGCGGTCGCCCGATGGGGGGAAGGTCGGGCCAGGAGTGCGGCGGACCGGTGAGAGTGTGGGCGACGGCGACATGGGTCTCCGCCGGGCCGTAGTGGTTGTGCAGACGCGCGGCGGGCAGCCGTCCGAACATCTCCCGGACGGCCGGCGTGATGTGCAGCGCCTCACCGGCCACCGCCACCTCGCGCAGCGCGCCGGGCAGGATGCCGAACTCGACGGTCAGATCCGCCAGCCGGCGCAGTGCGACGGGAGGCAGGAAGACCCGCTGGATCTCCCATTCCCGGCACAGCTCCCACACGCGCTGCAGGTCGACGCGTTCGGCGTCGGACGGTGTGTACAGGCAGCCCCCGCTGCACCAGGCCGTGAAGACCTCCTGGATGAACACGTCGAAGCCGAGCGGGGCGAACATCAGCGTGCGCAGCGGCTCGGAGGAGGTGCTGGCCAGCGTCCATTCGATGAGGTTGTCGACGCAGCGGTGCGGCATGGAGACCGCCTTGGGCCCTCCGGTGGACCCGGACGTGAAGACCAGATAGGCGGGATCCTCGCCGTCGGGCTCGGGTACGCGCGGCGCCGGGACACCGTGCACCGTGCCGGACGTGGCGTGCTCCCGGAGGGGAATCACGACGGGCCCGTCCGGATCGTCCGGAGTCCGCAGACCCGGCTCGGTCAGCGCGAACCGGGCATGGCTGCGCCGCCACATGTGCCGGATGCGTTCCGCCGGATACTGCGGGTCCACCACGCAGAAGGCCCCTCCCGAACGGAGCACCGCGAGGACGGCGACTCCGAGTGCGACGCCGCGTGAGGCCTGGATCAGCACCACCTCCCCGGGGCGCACCCCCTGCCGCGTCAGCTGCCCGGCCAAGTCGGCCGATCTGCGGTCGAGTTCGGCGTAGTCCAGCCTGCCGTCGGGTGCGACGAGCGCGCCCGCACGGGGACGGCGCCTTGCCTGTGCGGCGATCATCTCCACTACGCGGCCGGGCAACGCGCCGTCCTCTCCCCCGTGTCCGGCGTGAGCGGGAGGCCCAACGCCTCGAGGACCGCCGTACGTGTCTCCTCGGACCTGAGCAGCTCGAACCGGTCGCAGTTCAGACGCAGTGCGCGCTGCCGCCCGGCAGCACAAGCGAAGCCGAACGGGTCGGTGTCCGCGGAGGCCAGCCGCAGCACCTCCCCCTCCCAGGGCGAGGTACGCGCGTGGTGAGCCGCCACCAGATGGCTGAGCCAGTCCGTGTACGCACTCACCACGTGCGTGGCGCTTGCCGCGCTCTCCGCCTCGTCGGCTCCTGCCGCACGCAGCGCCGCGCGGGCCCGGCGGGCCAGCTCGCCGGTGAGCTGGTCCACGAAGCGCTCCGGGTCGTCGGCCAGTGCGGCGGCGCTGACCCGCTCGCTCAGCTCCTGCTCGTCCAGTTGGATGCCGAGACCGCCGAGCCGCGCGCGGTAGTCCGCCGTGATCGAGTCCAGGGACGTCGCCTCGGCGTCGAACAGCACGATCATCGGTGGCTCACCGCCCAGGGCGGCGGCCACCTCGAAGGCGAGGGGCGCCGAGGCGCAGTATGCGGCGACCGCCGCGACCGGCCCCGACCCGGACGGCACGTTCGCCAGCAGGCGGGCCGCGTAGCCGGCGCCGCTCACCGCACGCGGCAGGGGGCCTCGCAGCAGGCCGTGGACGCGGACCCCGTGCCGGTCCAGGCCCAGTTCGTCGATCCGGGCCTCCTTCCGGTATCCGGGGTAGTCGAGTGCGAGAACAACAGGGTTGTCGCTCGGGTACATGGACGGTGTCCTTTCGCTGCTCACTGCGGGTCCCCGCCGACGAGGCCGGACAGCGTGCGCAGTTGTGCGTTCATCAGGTCGTGGGCCCCGTCGACGAGGTCCTCCAGGGAGGCGAGCTGCTGTCCGGCGACCGCGGTGAGGGCCCGTGGTGCGGGGGCGGGGGCCGGGGCGGCCGTGACCGGGGCAGGTGAGGGTGGCAGGGGCCCCGTGACGACGGCGGCCGGTGCGGTGGCCGCGACATCCGTGGGCGGGATCGGCCCGGGCGCCGGGTGTGCCGGTGGGCGCGTTCCCTCCGGCGGTGTCTTCGCCCGGGTGAGCCGGGGCAGCTCCGGCGTCGGGTACGGCTCGCGGCGGAAGGGGTAGCCGGGGAGCCGGACCCGGCCGCCGCCCGCGCCCACAGCCCGCCAGTCG
>NZ_JBEOXI010000113.1:0-25882 GCF_040296465.1 Streptomyces sp. NPDC002130 | reverse complement strand
TTCAACGCCGGTGAGCGGGGCCTGGCGCGTGGAGCTGCAAGGCGGAGGAGGGAGTCGACGCGGAGCGTCGGTGACCGACGACAACGCCGCAGATGGGCGTGCCAGGCCCCGCGTCTGTGGGCTGATCCAAACGACAGGCCCTAGTTGTCCAGCCCGATCGAGAACGCCGCCTCCAGGTCGTGCTGCGAGTACGTGCGGAACGCCACGTGCGTGTCGGTTCCCTCCACCCCGGGGATCTTGCTGATCCGGCCCGGGATGACCTCCGCCAGGTCCTCGTGCTCCTTCACCCGGACCATCGCGATCAGGTCGTAGGTGCCGGTGACGGAGAAGACCTCGCTGACGCTGTCCAGCGCCGCGATCGACTCGGCGATCTCGGGGATCCGGTCCACGCTGGTCTTGATGAGGACGATCGCGGTGATCACGGCTGGTTCTCTCCCTCGGGGGCCGGAGCAGGGGCGGCCTTCACTCTAGTGGGGCCGGTGGGGCGGCCGTAGCGGACCGACGCGTAGCCGAAGCCCAGACCGAATCCGATCAGGTGGGCGAGGTAGGCCACCCCCGGCCCGTCCGAGGCCCGCTCCGCCGCCAGCCACTGCAGCGCCGCCCAGAACGGCAGGACGACCCACGCCGGGAAGCGCACCGGCAGGAAGAACAGGAACGGCAGGAGACTGGTCACCCGGGCCCGGGGGAACAGGTACAGGAATGCACCGAGGACCGCCGAGATCGCCCCCGAGGCACCGACCAGGGACTGCTCGGAGTCGGCGTTGGCGACGGCGTAGCCCAGCAGCGCCAGGTAGCCGCAGCCGACGTAGAACAGGGTGAACTGCACCCGGCCCATCCGCTCCTCGGTCATCGCCCCGAAGACGTAGAGGAAGAGCATGTTGCCGAGCAGGTGGACCCAGCTGCCGTGGACGAAGAGCGCCGTCGCGGGGGTGAGGGCCGACCCCGCGGACCCTTCGAACAGTTCTGCGGGGATCACGCCCCAGCGCCGGAAGTAGGCCCGCTGCACGGCGAGCACCTCGTCGCCCGTGCCGTACGCCGGATTGAGTCCTGAGGCCGGTCCGGCCAGGAAGACCAGGCAGCACAGGGCGATCAGTGTGTACGTCACCGGCGCCGAGGACCCCCGGACCGATCGGCCGGCCCGGATGATCGACGCGCTCCACTTGCTGATCATGACCACAGAGCATGACGTAACCGGACGCAACCGCACAGACCGCCTCGCCGCCGTGGACACACGGGCGGCGAGGACCCGCCAGGCCGTAGGGTTACGAGCCAAACGCACCGGGGATGCCGGTCGCGTCACGGACACTAGAAGGAAAGAGAACAGGTCACGATGACGGTTCCCCTGCCGACCGCCGAGACGCGGTGGCGCTGCACCCTCTGCGGCAACCTCACGAGGTTCGACGTGACCCGCTCGTCGAAGGTCGTCGAGTACGTCCACCTCGACCTGGCCGGAGAGCCGAAGGTCGAGGAGCGCGAGGTGCTCAGTGAGAGCATCGAGTCGGTGCGCTGCCGCTGGTGTAACGCAGTGGACCAGGTGGAACTCGTGGACAGGCCGGGCGCCGGCTCCTGACGGGAGGCGGCCCCGCACAGGCATTGGGGTGTGACGGATGGTGGAGACCACAGGCGGGGGGCCGGGCGACGGCGCCGCCGAGGTGCTCGACCGTCCGCTGCCCGACGGCGTGCGCCGCCGCGTGGTGCAGATCGTCTCCGACGGCTTCGGCTCACTGACGGTCGCCGAGCTGCCCGCGCAGCTCAGGCAGTACGCCCGGTTCGCGCCGAACCGCCGGGCGAAGTTCGCCGGCAACGCGATGGCGGCCGCGCTGGAGACCGATCCGCTGTTCCGTCAGCGCATCGGGGAGAAGCTCAGAGAGGCCCAGCCGGAGCTGACCGGCGCTCTCGACTCAGGCTCCCCGCCCCCGGCCGCGGACCCGCTCGACGTGGCGGCCGCGGCCTACGTACTGCGGCCCCCCGGCTGGGTGAAGCTCGTGACCGCCGCCGGCGAGGAGGCCCAGCGGGCCGACGCCGAGCGCGCCGACGAGGAGAGCCGGGCCGAGCTGGACCGGCTGCGGGCCGAGCTCGACCGGGCCCGTGACCACACCCGGGCCGAGACCGAGCGGCTGCGTACGGAGCTGGAATCGGCCAAAAGGGAAACCGAGGCGCTGCACCGCAAGCTGCGCGCCGCCCTCAGCGACGTCAAGCGCGGCGAGGCCGCGCTGCGCAAGGCGCACGGCGAGATCGACGCCGTCCGCGCCGAGGGGCACGCCCAGGTGTCCGCCGCCGAGAGCGAGACCCGGCGGCTCAAGTCCCGGCTGAGCGAGACCGAGGCCGCCCTGGAGGCCGCGCGCCGGGCCGCCCGCGAGGGCCGCAGCGTCGAGGACATGCGGGTACGGCTGCTGCTGGACACCCTGCTGGACGCCACCCAGGGGCTCCGCCGCGAACTGGCCCTGCCGCCGGTGTCGGTGCGTCCCGCCGAGACCGTCGACGCCGTCGAGCCGGGCCGGATGTCCCCGAAGGACATCGCCGCCCGCGCCCTGTCCGAGCACGACCCGCAGGTCCTGGACCAGCTGCTGGCGCTGCCGCAGGCCCATCTGGTCGTCGACGGCTACAACGTCACCAAGACCGGCTATCCGCAGATGCCGCTGGAGAAGCAGCGCCTGCGGCTGCTCGGGCAGCTCTCCCAACTGGCCGCCCAGAGCGGCGCCGAGGTGACCTGCGTCTTCGACGGCGCCGAGCTCGCCGCACCGGTGCTGCTGGCGCCCCCGCGCGGCGTACGCGTGCTGTTCTCGAAGCCGGGCGTCACCGCCGACGAGCTCATCCGCCAGCTGGTGCGCGCCGAACCGCCGGGGCGTCCGGTCATCGTGGCGTCCACCGACCGTGAGGTCGCCGACGGCGTGGCCCGGGCCGGCGCCCGCCCGGTGGCCTCGGCCATGCTGCTCAAGCGCCTTTCGCGTGCCTAGGCGGCGTACGCCCGCTGTGTAACCTCCGGGCGGGATGCCCGGATTGATGAGGCCTGTGAGCCACGGTGAGTCAAATGGGTCTCACCGCCTGTGAGTCCAGGGGAAAAGATGGCCTACCGTGACGCAATTTTTCATCTGAGGATTTGAACTGATCACAGGAAGGTCACTAGGGTCGGGCCCAACCTCCGCTCGGGTGATCACTCATCGGGAGAGACGGCGGAGGGGCCAGAAGGAGCTTTTCACCCGTGGCGTCCCACCGTCGTCCGAAGCAGCCGAGCCGCGCACGTGTGACCGTGCTGACCACAGCCGCCGCCGCTGCCGTCGCCTTCAGTTCACAGGCCGCCAACGCGGCCCCCAGTGAGAAGCCGAGCAAGGACGAGGTCAAGGCCAAGGTCGACAAGCTCTACGAAGAGGCCGAGCAGGCCACCGAGAAGTACAACGGGGCCAAGGAGAAGCAGGAGAAGCTCCAGAAGGAGATCTCCACCATCCAGGACAACGTCGCCCGTGGCCAGGAGGAGCTGAACGAGCTCCGCGACAGCCTGGGCCTCGCCGCCGCCTCGCAGTACCGCACCGGCTCCATCGATCCCTCCGTGCAGCTGTTCCTCTCCGCCGACCCCGAGGACTACCTCGACAAGGCCTCCACGCTCGACCAGTTGAGCAGCCAGCAGGTCGAGGCGCTGAAGAAGGTCCAGGAGAAGCAGCGCGAACTCGCCCAGGAGCGCGCCGAGGCGTCCGAGAAGCTCAAGGACCTCGCCTCCACCCGGACCGAACTCGGCAAGAAGAAGAAGGAAGTACAGGGCAAGCTCTCCTCCGCGCAGAAGCTGCTCAACAGCCTCACCGCCGCCGAGAAGGCCGAACTCGCCGCCGAGCAGAACCGCGCCAGCCGGGCCAGCGAGCGCGACGCCCTCGACGTCGACGTCCCGCCCGGCTCGGGCCGCGCCGCGGCCGCCTTCGCCTTCGCCCAGAGCCAGCTCGGCAAGCCCTACGTCTACGGCGCCACCGGCATGAGCTCCTTCGACTGCTCCGGCCTCACCTCCCGGGCCTACGCCTCCGCCGGCATCCAGATCCCGCGCACCTCCGAGGCCCAGTCCCAGATCGGCACCAAGATCTACTCGGTCAGCCAGCTCAAGGTCGGCGACCTGGTCTTCTTCTTCAACGACCTGCACCACGTCGGCCTCTACGCCGGCAACGGGCAGATCATCCACGCCCCGCGCACCGGCACGGTCGTCCGTTACGAGTCGATGGACACCATCGGCGGCCCGTTCATGTTCGGCGTCCGGGTCTGACCCCGGTCCTCGAAGCCCGCGAGGTCGCCCCGAGGTCCCCTCGGCGCCTTCAAGATCAGGACACCGTGTCCGCCGTTCGGGCGAATCACGGCCGCCCCGAGTGAGCCCACGCCCCGCCATTGACCTGCGTCAGCGGCGGGGCGCAGTGCTGGACACCCACGGATGGTCGTTGGCGGTCCCCTGCCGCGGGGCTACTGTCTGCCGCGTTCCAAGTCCGCCAGCGGAAGGAGAGCGGCTTCCCGTGGGGTCCCATCGCCGCCTTGCACCGTCCGGGTTCGACCGGGGCGCCGGTGCCGCCGTCAGCATCCTGTCCGTCGCGGCCGCCGCCGTGGGCGCGGTACCCGCCGGCGCCGCACCGCACGACGACACCCGGGCCACGGTGGACCGGCTCTACGAGCAGGCCGAGAAGGCGACGGAGGCGTACAACGCGGCCGACGAGCGCGCCGACGAGCTGCGCGAGGAGGCCGGCACCGCCCGGGACCGCGTCGCCCGGCAGCAGCAGCGCGTCAACAACCTGCGCGAGTCCCTCGGTTCGCTCGCCGGCGCCCAGTACCGCTCGGGCGGCATCGACCCGTCCCTCGCCCTGCTGCTCTCCGACGACCCGGACGACTACCTCGACCACGCGTCCCGGCTCGACCGCCTCACCGCCCGACAGGCGGGCGAGCTGAAGAAGCTCCAGGACGCTCTGCGCGAACTCGCCCAGGACCGCGATGAAGCCGCCGGGAAGCTCCGCGAACTGGAGAAGAGCCGCAAGGCCGTCGCCGCCCACAAGAAGACCGTGGAGCGGAAACTCGCCACGGCCCGGAGACTGCTCAACTCCCTGCCGGACGCCGAGCGCGACGCCTACGGCCACGCCTCCCGCTCCGGCCGCCCGGGCATGCCCGGCCTCGGCGGCGCCACCGCCGCCTCGGGCCGCGGGTCCGCCGCCGTCGCCGCCGCCCGCAGCGCGCTCGGAAAGCCCTACGTCTGGGGCGCCAACGGGCCCACCGGCTTCGACTGTTCGGGTCTGATGCAGTGGTCGTACGCGCAGGCCGGGGTCTCCCTGCCGCGCACCTCGCAGGGCCAGCGGTACGCCGGCCGGCAGGTCCCGCTGTCCGAGGCGCGCCCCGGAGACCTGGTCGTCTACCGGGGCGACGCCAGCCATGTCGGGATGTACATGGGCGACGGCCAGGTCATCCACGCGCCCTACCCCGGCGCGCCCGTGCGCTACGACCCGGTCGGGATGATGCCCGTCTCCTCGGTCACCAGGGTCTGACCGGCGCGGCCCGGCGCCCGTACGATCGGGGACGTGGCTGGTCGAAGGTCTGGTGCGGCGAGAGGGCTTGGCGGGCGTCGCAGCGGGGCGGACGTCGTCTGCCGCGGCACTGGGTCCGCGCTGGTGGCGCTCGTCGTGCTGCTCGCCTCCCTCGTCGGGTGCGGCGGGCGGCCCACGGCCGACAGTGCCACGGCCGACGTCCAGCGCCTCCTGGACCGGCGGGCCGCCGCCGTCCTGGACCGCGACGAGCGGGCCTATGAACGGACGGGCACGGGGACGGACTTCGCCAAGCTGCGTGCGGTGCCCGTGGCCGCGTGGTCGTACCGGGTGACCGCGGTGCGCCGTACCGGCGACACGGCCACCGCCGACGCCGAACTGCGCTACCGCGTCGCCGGGTACGACCGGGCGCCGGTGACCGCCGGGCGCACCCTCCGGCTGAGCCGGGACGCGGACGGGCGGTGGTCCGTCGACACCGACCGGCCGGCGAAGAAGTCCGCACAGCAGCTGTGGGACCAGGGGGCGGTGCAACTGGTCCGGGGACGGCACAGTCTCGTGCTGGGCGTCGGGCAGTCCGGGCAGGCGCTGCGGGACTTCGCGGACCTGGCCGACCGCGCCGTACCGGCCGTGTCGGAGGCGTGGGGCACGGACTGGAGCCGGCGGGTCGTCGTGCTCGTGCCGAAGTCGGTGGAGGGGATGGCGGGGCTGCTCGGCTCGCCCGCCTCCTCCTACCGCGGGATCGCGGCGGTCACCACCGGCGAGACGGGGGCTCGGGCCCGGGCGCCGGCGGACCGGATCATCGTCAACCCGGACGCGTTCGCGCTCCTCGGCGGTCTCGGCGAGCAGGTCGTCGTCACCCACGAGACCACCCATGTCGCCACCCGCGCCCGGACCACGGCCGCCACGCCGCTGTGGCTGTCCGAGGGGTACGCCGACTGGGTCGGCTACCGCGCCGCCGGCCGCACCCCCGCCGAGGCCGCGCCGGAACTGTCCCGGGCCGTCCGCGAGGACCGGATCCCCACCGCGCTCCCCGACGACGAGGACTTCGGCTTCACCGGCGACGCGAGCCGCCTGGCCCGTTCCTACGAGAGCGGCTGGACGGCGTGCCGGCTGATCGCCGACCGCTGGGGCGAGGCCCGGCTGGGCGCGTTCTACCGGGCCGTCGGGGAGCACCGGCAGCGGGCCGGGGCGGTGGAGGACGCGATGCGGAAGGTCCTGGGGACCACGCCTGATGCCTTCACGGGAGACTGGCGGGCGTATCTGCGGGACCAGCTGGGCTGAAACGGACCCGGACCGTCCGCACCCTCACTCCGACCGCTCCAGCACCTCCAGGGCCTCCCGCAGCCAGGCCCGTTCCGCCTCGCCCGTCGCCCGGGCCACACGCAGCATGCCCTGGCGGAACAGGTCGTCCGCCTCCTCGGCGCGGACCGGCCTGCCGGAGTCGTAGAAGAAGCTCGTCGGCGCCTGGAGGAAGTCCAGCCGGCGGCGCAGCACCGCGGCCTGCTCGTGCCGGGCGGGGAGGTGGCGCAGGAACGCGAGCACCGTGTTGAAGCGGACGTGGTCGGTGATCTCCGTCTGCTTGGGGTCGCGCAGCCGCGCGAGCAGTTCCTCCCTGCCCTTCGCCGTGAGGGCGAGGATCCGGCGCGGGGCCGCGCTCGCACCCGGCTCGGTGCGCTGGTCGAGCAGACCCGCCGTGGTGAGCCGGGTGATCGCCGGGTAGAGCGCGCCGTCGCTCACCGGCCGGACATGCCCGGTCAGTGCCTTGATGCGTTCCTTCAACTCGTAGCCGTGCAGCGGCTGTTCGGCCAGGAAGCCCAGGATCGACAGCTCCAGCATGGTCCTCCTTGCGGATGGTCGACACCGCATGCTACCTCTTAACGAGCTACCTCGAATCGAGATAGCTCGGATCGAGGTTCATCAGGCCTCAGGGGGACCGCCACCGTGAACACCCATCGCTTGCAGCTTCTGCTGCTCGCTCGCCCCGTCTACTTCTCACTCCTCGCCTCGGTCGCCGCCGGGATCATCAACACCGTCTGGGTCGCTCGGCTGGGCGGTCCGGCCGTGGCCGCCGTGGCCGTGGCGACCAGCACGGAGAACGTGCTGCTCGGTATCGCCCTGGTCTTCGGCTCCGGCACCACCGTGCTGGTCGCCCACGCCCGGGGTGCCCGTGATCCCGGGGCCGTACGGGCCGCCGCGCGCGGCGGATGGGCGCTGTGGGCGCTGGTGACACCCCTGGTGGTGCTGGGCGGCCTGCTCGCCCGTGAACCGCTGGCCCGGCTGGTGCTGGGCGGGGCGGACGGCGCCGCCCTTGCGCTCGCCGTGGCCTACTTCACGCTCTCCATGCCGGGCATGGCCGTCTTCTTCGCCCAGCAACTCGTCGACGGCCTCCTCAAGGGCACCGGCGACACCCGCACCCCGATGCGGCTCGCGCTGCTGGCCAACGGCCTGATCCTGGTCCTGGACCCGCTCTTCATCCACCTTTACGGCGTCCGGGGCGCCGCGGCCGCCACGGTGCTGTCCCGGTGCGTGGCGCTCGGGGCGGGACTCGTGGCACTCCGGCGCAACGCACTGCTGCGCACGGCCCGCCGGGCCGAGCCGGGGGAGACCCTGGCCGTCTCCCTGCGCCGGACACTGACGACCGGCTTGCCGATGTCGTCCGACTTCGCCGTGCGGCAGACGGGCGCCCTGGTCCTGGTCGCGATCGTGGCGCGGCTCGGCGTGACGGCGGTGGCCGCGTACGCGATCGCCTACAAGGCCATGTACGTGGCGACCATGGCCTTCTACGCCGTCCGCCAGGCCGCCGCCATCCACACCGCCCACACACGCGGGGCGGGGCGGGACGCGCGGCGGGCGATCGGGAGGCAGGCCGTGCTCCTCTCCGCGGCCCTCGGCCTCACAGCGGCCGTGCTGCTGGCCGCCGGCGCCCCCTGGATCATGGCCGCCTTCGGCGCCGGGCCCGCGGTCGCACACGAGGGCGTGCTGTTCCTGCGCTGCGTCGGGCCCTACCTCGTGCTGTTGGCGTGCCTGATCGCGCTCGGCGGTGTCTTCGAGGGCAGCGGAGACGCCCCTGCGCTGCTGCGCGTCACCGTGCTCGGGACGGCGGTCCACCTCGCGCTCGCGTACGGACTCACGGGGCTCGGGCCGTACGGGGTGTGCCTGGCGCTGGCGGTCGCGGCGGCTGTTCAGTGTGCCCTGGTGGGGCTGCTGTTCCGGCGGGTCCCGGTTCAGGAGGAGACGGGCGTCTCGCCGGTTCGGGTCGGCTGAGGGGGTGCGGAGGCGGGCGGGGTGACGGGCGGTACGGTCGCACGCCACAGGGCTCGGGCCGCGATCAGCGCGGCGGCCACCAGGAGGCCGTTGCGCAGGAACAGCAGCGTGAGGCCGAGGCCGTTGCTGGCCACGACGTCGGCGAAGTAGAACGGGAACTCCAGCACCGTCACGAAGCACGCCACCAGCACCAGGACGACCGGCAGCCGCATCCGGCTCCCGGGGAAGTACAGGCACACCGCCGCCAGCCCCACCAGCCACACCATGTACTGGGGGCTGATCACCCGGCTGGTGGTGGTGAACATCAGCACCGCCACGAAGGCCGCGTCGGCCAGCGTGTGCTCCTCGAAGCGCCGGGCCAGCAGCCGCCACAACACCAACCAGCCGAAGGCCGCCCCCGTCAGGAACAGCGCGCCCGTGCTCACCTCGCTCACATACGGCCCGAGGAACTCGATCGAGCCGTAGTTCAGCTTCACCTCGCCCTGCCAGCCGAAGTGCCGGGCGACATGGAAGACCAGTCCGCCCAGCGACTCCACCTCGGTGCCCCGGTCGCGCTGGAAGGTCAGGAACGCGAAAGCGCCCGGCATGGCCAGCGCGAACGCACCCGTCACCACGATGCCCGACACCAGGGCCGACACCCAGGCGCTGCGGCGGCGGGCGGCCAGGAGCAGCATCGCCGGCCAGACCTTCAGCAGCGCGCCGAAGGCGGCCAGGGCGCCCATGGTCCTCGGGTGCCGGGCGCCCGCGAGCAGCGCGGCCATCGCCACCGCCGTGACCATCACGTCGTAGCGGGCGTACACCGTCGGCCCGAGCAGCGGTACGCCGGTCACCCACACCCAGGCGCCGCGCAGCGACCGGCCCGGGCGGCGTCCCGCGTACGCCATGAGGGCCAGCACGGCCAGGTCGGTGACGCAGACCAGCACGAAGAAGGCAGTCGCGTAGTCCAGGAAGGGCAGCAGGCCGGGAAAGAGGATCGCCAGCGCGGCGGCGGGCGGGTACTGCCAGGTGACGTCGGCCAGCGGGAAGGTCCCGGTGCTCAGGACGTGGTACCAGCCCTGGTAGATCACGTGGACGTCGCTCGTGACGTCCGGGCCGGGGAAGACGTACACCTTCAGGACGAACAGCAGCAGCGACAGCCTCGTGAGACACCAGACCACCGGCAGCCATGCCAGGGACCGCCTCGTGCCCGTCGTCTTCACGTGATCCCTGCCCGTTCGCGTGCCGTGTTGATGGGGCCATGATGGGCCCGCAGGCTGTGAGCGTGCCATATGCGCTTCCGCACAGGGCGGTGAGGGCGGTTCGGTAGGGTCGGCGGCGTGCGCAAGACCCTGATCGTGACGAACGACTTTCCGCCCAGGCCCGGGGGCATCCAGGCGTTCCTGCACAACATGGCGCTGCGGCTGGACCCGCAGCAGCTGGTCGTCTACGCCTCGACCTGGAAGCGGACCCGGGAGGGCGTCGAGGCGACCCGCGCCTTCGACGCCGAGCAGCCCTTCACCGTCGTACGCGACCGTACGACCATGCTGCTGCCGACGCCCGGCGCCACCCGGCGGGCCGTCGGCCTGCTGCGGGAGCACGGGTGCACCTCGGTGTGGTTCGGGGCGGCGGCCCCGCTCGGCCTGATGGCCCCGGCGCTGCGCGCCGCAGGCGCCGAGCGGCTGGTCGCCACCACGCACGGCCACGAGGCCGGCTGGGCGCAGCTGCCCGCCGCCCGGCAGCTGCTGCGCCGGATCGGCGACGCCACGGACACGATCACCTACCTCGGCGAGTACACCCGCTCGCGGATCGCGACCGCGCTGACGCCGGACGCGGCCTCGCGCATGGTGCAGCTGCCGCCGGGCGTCGACGAGAAGACCTTCCATCCCGCCTCGGGCGGCGACGAGGTGCGGGCACGGCTGGGGCTGACGGACCGCCCCGTGGTGGTGTGCGTCTCCCGGCTGGTGCGGCGCAAGGGGCAGGACACCCTGATCCGGGCCATGCCCCGCATCCTCGCGGCCGAGCCCGACACCGTCCTGCTGATCGTCGGCGGCGGCCCCTACGAGCAGGACCTGCGGCGGCTCGCGCGCGAGACCGGCGTCGCCGCCTCCGTCCGCTTCACCGGCGCGGTGCCCTGGTCCGAGCTGCCCGCCCACTACGGCGCCGGCGACGTCTTCGCGATGCCCTGCCGCACCCGCCGCGGCGGCCTCGACGTCGAGGGCCTCGGCATCGTCTACCTGGAGGCCTCCGCCACGGGCCTCCCGGTCGTGGCCGGCGACTCGGGCGGCGCCCCGGACGCGGTCCTGGACGGCGAGACGGGCTGGGTGGTGCGGGGCGGTTCCCCGGAGGAAGCCGCCGACCGCATCACCGTCCTCCTCGCCGACGCCGAGCTGCGCCGCAGGATGGGCGAACGGGGCCGGGAGTGGGTCGAGGAGAAGTGGCGCTGGGACCTGCTGGCGGAGCACCTCAAGGACTTGCTTTAGCGCAGCTTGCCTTCTTGGGGGCGCGGGGAACTGCGCGACAAGCCAAAGACAACCCGCACCCGCCCACAAGGATCAAGCCGCACCCCACTAGGCGGAACGCAAAAATCCGCCGATGCTGCGCCCATGACATCTAACCTGACGCATCGTCACCTGACAAGACGTCAAATCCTCGGCATGGCAGCCCTGCAGACCGCAGCCACCCTCGGCTTCACCCGCATCGGCCTCCAAAGCGCCCGAGCCGCCCAGCCCGACGCAGTCGACACCGCCCCCGCCATCGTCGTCGGCTCCGGCTACGGCGGCGCCGTAGCCGCCCTCCGCCTCGCCCAGGCCGGCATCCGCACGATCGTCCTGGAGATGGGCCGCCTCTGGAACACCACAGGCCCCGACGGCAAGGTCTTCTGCACCACCAGCACCCCCGACCACCGCTCCATGTGGTTCCGCACCCGCACCGAGGCCCCCCTCGGCACCTTCCTCTGGCTGGACGTCGTCAACCGGGACATCGGCCGCTACCCGGGCGTCCTGGACCGCGTGCACTTCGACCAGATGTCCGTGTACGTCGGCCGGGGCGTCGGCGGCGGCTCCCTGGTCAACGGGAGCATGGCGGTCACCCCGCCCCGGTCGTACTTCGCGGAGCAGTTCCCCACCGTCGACGCCGACGAGATGTACGGCACGTACTTCCCGCGCGCCCGCGCCGCCCTCGGTGTGAACACCGTCGACCCGGCCTGGTTCGAGTCGACGGAGTGGTACCGCTTCACGCGTGTCTCCCGCAAGCACGCCGAGAAGACCGGCCTGCGGACCACCTTCGTGCCGAGCGTCTACGACTTCGGCCACATGGAGCGCGAGGCGGCCGGCACCGCCCCGAAGTCGGCGCTCGGCGGCGAGGTCATCTACGGCAACAACCACGGCAAGCGCAGCCTCGACAAGACCTACCTCGCCGCCGCGCTCGGCACCGGCAACGTCACGATCCACACGCTGGAGAAGGTGCGCGCCATCAGCCGCGCGCCGGACGGGACCTGGGTCCTGACCGCGGACCGCATCGACGAGACCGGCAAGGTCGTCGGGACCAGGGAGTACGGCTGCACGTACCTCTTCCTCGGCGGCGGCAGCATCGGCACCACCGAACTGCTGCTGCGCGCCCGGGAGACGGGCACGCTGCCCCGCCTCGACGCCAGTGTCGGCGCCGGCTGGGGCACCAACGGCAACGTGATGCTGGGCCGGGCCAACCACCTGTGGGACACCGTCGGGGCGAACCAGTCGACCATGCCGGTCATGGGCATCGACGACTGGGCGAACGCCGCCAACCCGGTGTTCGCGGAGATCGCCCCGCTGCCCACGGGCCTGGAGCACTGGGTGAGCCTCTACCTGGCGATCACCAGGAACCCGGAACGGGCGTCCTTCTCCTACGACACCGGCTCCGACCGGCTGCGGCTCGGCTGGACGGCCGCCCACAGCGCGGTCTCCGTCGCCATGGCCAAGAAGCTCTTCGACCGCATCAACGCGGCCAACGCGACGATCTACCGGTACGACCTGTTCGGCTCGAAGAACAAGGTCTTCGCCGACGACTTCACCTACCACCCGCTCGGCGGCTGTGTGCTGGGCGGGGCGACCGACGACTACGGGCGGGTCAGGGGATATCCCCGGCTGTACGTCACCGACGGCTCGCTCGTGCCCGGGTCGCTCGGGGTCAACCCGTTCGTGACCATCACCGCGCTCGCCGAACGCACGATGGCGCGGGTCCTCGCCGAGGACACCGCGCCATGACCGACCCAGGGGGTCACTTCGCGTAGATCGCCTCGATCTCGTGCGCGTAGTCCTTCACCACCACGTTGCGCTTCAGCTTCAGCGACGGCGTCAGGTGGCCCGACTCCTCCGTGAACTGGGAGTTCAGAATGCGGAACTTCCGCACCGATTCCGCCTTCGACACCGCGGCGTTGCCGTCGTCGATCGCCGCCTGGATCGCGGCCAGCAGGTCCGGGTCCTCGCTCAGCGACGCCGCGGTGGACCCCGCCGGCTTGCCGTGGTCGGAGCACCAACGGCCCAGGAACTCCTCGTCGATGGTGATCAGCGCGCCCACGAACGGCCGCCCGTCGCCCACCACCATGCACTCCGCGACCAGCGCGTGCGCGCGGATGCGGTCCTCGATCACGGCCGGGGCGACGTTCTTGCCGCCCGCGGTGACGATGATCTCCTTCTTGCGGCCGGTGATCCTCAGGTAGCCGTCCTCGTCGAGGGTGCCGATGTCACCGGTGTGGAACCAGCCGTCGGCCAGCGCCTCGGCGGTCGCGCCGGGGTTGTTCCAGTACTCCTTGAACAGGTGCTCGCCGTGCAGCAGCACCTCGCCGTCGTCGGCGATGCGCACCACCGAGCCGGGCAGCGGCTGGCCGACCGTGCCGATCTTCTGCCGGTCCCAGGGGTTGAACGCGGTGGCCGCACAGGACTCGGTCAGGCCGTAACCCTCCAGGACCGTGAAGCCGATGCCGCGGAAGAAGTGGCCGAGTCGCTCGCCGAGCGGGGCGCCGCCGGAGATGGCGAACTCGCCCCGGCCGCCGAGAACCGCGCGGAGTTTGCTGTAGACGAGCTTGTCGAACGTCTTGTACTTGATCTTCAGACCGAGCGACGGGCCCGACGGGGTGTCCAGCGCCTTGCTGTACGCGATGGCGGTGTCGGCGGCCTTGTCGAAGATCTTGCCCTTGCCGTCGGCCTGGGCCTTGGCGCGCGCCGAGTTGTAGACCTTCTCGAAGACGCGCGGCACACCGAGGATCAGCGTGGGACGGAACGCGGCCAGCTCGTCGGTGAGGTCCTTGATGTCCGGGACCGTGCCCAGCTTGATCGGCGCCATCATGGGCGCGATCTGCACCAGCCGTCCGAAGACGTGCGCGAGCGGCAGGAAGAGCAGCACCGAGCACTCGCCCGTACGGAACAGCGGACGCAGCCGCTCGACGATGTTGCCGCACTCGGCGAAGAAGCTGCGGTGGGTGAGCACACAGCCCTTGGGGCGGCCGGTGGTGCCGGAGGTGTAGACGATGGTCGCCGGGTCGTCGGCCTTGGCGAACGAGCCGCGCTCCTCGACCGTCTCGTCGGTGACGTCCTGGCCGAGCCGGCCCAGCTCGTCGATGCCGCCGCCGTCGATCTGCCACACGTGCTTGAGCGCCGGCAGCCCGTCGCGCACCGACTCGATCGCGGCCGCGTGGGCGTCCGACTCCACGACACAGGCGGTCGCGCCCGAGTCGCCGAGGATCCACTGCACCTGCTCCGGCGAACTGGTCTCGTACACCGGCACGGTCACCGCGCCCGCGCTCCAGATCGCGAAGTCCAGCAGCGTCCACTCGTAACGGGTGCGGGACATCAGGCCCACCCGGTCGCCCGGCTGGACCCCGGCGGCGATCAGCCCTTTCGCCGCCGTGTGCACCTCGGCGAGGAACGTGGTGGCCGTGACGTCCTGCCAGCTGCCGCCGACCTTGCGGGCGATGACGGCGACGTCCGGGTGCTGCGCGGCGTTTCTGCGGACGATGTCGGTCAGGTTTCCGTCCGCAGGGACCTCGTACAAAGCCGGAAGGCTGAACTCGCGCAAGACTGCTGCTCCTCATAGGGCGCCGGCGCCACGACGGTGTGTGCTGCGACGGTGCGGTCCAAGGCTCGGGGAAGTGCTCGCGCATTCACTTGTTGAAATGCAGAGCACGACTGGACTGGCCGGACGTTACCCGCCGGTATGGCTTCCACGACAGGGGGTCCCGTCGAGATGTTCGCTGCGTCACACAGTTGGGTATTCCATTGCGCACAGTAGTCCACCCGCTAACTGACTGGCCAGTAACCGCAGGTAGGGCCGCCACTGTTCACAACCGCAGCGCGCGACCTACGCTTGATCGTCATGGCACCCACACCAGCCGGAAACCACCGGACGCGCGTACACGTGGTCAGCGACGTGCACGGCAACGCCCGCGACCTGGCCAGGGCCGGCGAGGGCGCCGACGCCCTGATCTGTCTGGGCGACCTCGTCCTCTTCCTCGACTACGCCGACCACTCGCGCGGCATCTTCCCCGACCTGTTCGGCGTCGAGAACGCCGACCGCATCGTCGCGCTGCGCACCGCCCGCCGCTTCGAGGAGGCCCGCGTGTTCGGGGCCGGGCTGTGGGCCGGCCTCCAGGGGGACCGCGCCACGGTGATCGAGAAGGCGGTGCGCAAGCAGTACGCCGAGCTGTTCGCCGCCTTCCCCACTCCTACGTACGCCACCTACGGCAACGTCGACATGCCGACCCTGTGGCGGGAGTACGCGGGCCCCGGCACGACCGTCCTGGACGGCGAGCGCGTCGAGATCGGCGGCCGGGTCTTCGGCTTCGTCGGCGGCGGCCTGCGCACACCGATGCGGACGCCGTACGAGATCAGCGACGAGGAGTACGCGGCGAAGATCGAGGCCGTGGGAGAGGTCGACGTGCTCTGCACGCACATCCCGCCCGAGGTCCCCGAACTGGTCTACGACACCGTCGCCCGCCGTTTCGAACGCGGCAGCCGGGCCCTGCTCGACGCCATCCGCCGCACCCGGCCCCGCTACGCCCTCTTCGGGCACGTCCATCAGCCGCTGGTGAAAAGGATGCGGATCGGGGCGACCGAGTGCGTGAACGTGGGGCACTTCGCGGGCACCGGGACGCCGTGGGCACTGGAGTGGTGAGGACGCCCCAGGTCGGGTGAGATCCGAGGGTCCCGTGCGCGGTAGCCTTCACGCTGCGCACTCGTGCGCACGACCTCATACCGGCCCGCATCTGGAGGAGCCACGGCGATGGCGGAACACACCAGCTCGAGCATCACCATCGAGGCGGCCCCGGCCGACGTCATGGCGGTCATCGCCGATTTCGCCCGCTACCCGGACTGGACCGGCGAGGTGAAGGAGGCGGAGGTCCTCAAGACCGACGCCCAGGGCCGCGCCGAGCAGGTCCGCCTCGTCATGGACGCGGGCGCGATCAAGGACGACCAGGTCCTCGGATACACCTGGACCGGCGAGAACGAGGTGTCCTGGACGCTGGTGAAGTCCCAGATGCTGCGTTCCCTGGACGGCTCGTACATCCTCAAGCCGTCCGGGGCGGGCGGCACGGAGGTCACGTACCTGCTGACCGTGGACGTCAAGATCCCCATGCTCGGCATGATCAAGCGCAAGGCGGAGAAGGTCATCATCGACCGGGCGCTGGCGGGGCTGAAGAAGCGGGTCGAAGCGGCCTGATCGCATCGCGCCGCTGGGGCACCCGTGCATGGTTCGGTGCGGGTGCACCGTGGTCGCTCGCGCAGTTCCCCGCGCCCCTTTGGGGCGTCTGGGTTAGCGTTCATCCCCATGCGCACCATCCTGATCATGGGCCCCGGCGGCAGCGGGCGCACCACACTCGCCGCTGCCACCGCGCTCACCGCCGCCCGCGAGGGCACCCGCACCCTCCTCCTCGGCTCCGACCGCACGGACACCCTCGGTGCCGCACTCGGCGTCCCGACCGGTCCGGCCCCGGTCGAAGCCGCCCCGCACCTCACGGCCTGGCGCCCCGACGCCGCCCAGGACTTCCGCAGGGACCTGGTCGCCCTGCAGGACCGCGCCTCCGCCGCCCTGGACCTCCTCGGCGCCTCCCGCCTCGACCCCGAGGAACTCACCCCCCTGCCCGGCGCCGAGGAACTCGCCCTGCTGCGCGCCCTGCGCTACGCCGCGCTGTCGGAGAAGTACGACACCCTCGTCGTCGACCTCCCCCCGGCCCCGCAGGCCCTCGCCCTGCTCGCCCTGCCCGAGGAACTCCGCCGCTACCTGAGCCGCCTGCTCCCGCCCGAACGGCAGGCCGCCCGCGCCCTGCGCCCCGTCCTGGGCCGCCTCGCCGGCGTCCCCATGCCCGCCGAGTGGCTCTACGAGACGGCGGCCCGCTGGGACCTGGAACTGGCCGCCGTGGAAGCGGTCGTCGCCGACCGCGGCACCGTCGTACGCCTGGTCGCCGAGCCCGGCCCGGCCGGCGCCGACGTGCTGCGCACCGCCCGTCTCGGCCTCGCCCTGCGCGGTCTGCGCACCGACGTCGTCGTCGCCAACCGCGTCCTGCCCGAGGCCTCCCCGGACACCTGGCTCGCCGGCCCGGTCGCCCAGCAGCGCAAGACGCTGGAGGAGTGGCGGGAGACCTGCGACGTCCGCACCGTCGCCCACCTCGGGCGCGACCCGCGCGGCACCGACGACCTCACCGCCCTCGCCGTGCCCGGCGCCGAGCAGGCGGCCCCCGCCGCCGACTGGCCCGTGACCGACCGGCTCGGCGAGGACGGTGTGCTCGTCTGGCGGATCCCGCTGCCCGGTGCCATACGCGAGGAACTCGACCTCGTCCGGCGCGGCGACGAACTCGTCGTCACCGCGGGGATGTTCCGCCGGATCGTCCCGCTGCCCTCCGTGCTGCGCCGCTGCACCGTCGACGGGGCCGCCCTGCGCGACGGCGAGCTGCGCATCCGCTTCGCGCCCGACCCGAAGCTGTGGCCGCAGAGCCGGTGAGACAGCGGTGCCGAACGGGGGGGAAAACAGTGGCCGGCACGGCCCGTGAACCCGGTACGCCCGTTCGGGTAACGTCGTAGGGACGAACCGTAGTCAGGAGTCCGTGATGAGCGAAGATCTCCCTCCGTCCGGCGCCGCCCGGGAAGGGGCCGGGGACGACGTGCGGGCGACCGACGCCGACGCCTGGGCGACCGCGTGCGCCGAGGACCTCCAGGCGGAGAAGGCCCGCCGCCGCGCCGAGTACGGCACGCCCCCCGGCTCCGCGGCCGAAGAACTGAAGAAACTCGTCGACGCCGTCGCCGAGAAGCTGTCCGGCGTTCAGTCCCCGCTGCTCGGCGCGGTCGCGGGACCCGCCGCCCAGCAGGTCGTGCGACAGGTCGTGCAGCAGGCCAAGGACGCCGTGGAACCCGTCATCGAGCGCAACCCGGACGTCTTCGACCACCTGGCCGCGGCCGGGAACGAACTGCTCGCCGCCTACCGCTCCGCCGTCCAGGCCCAGGAACGCCGCTGGACCGGCCGCGACGACCAGCACGACCCCCGTGACCGGGGCGAACGCCGGGACGGCGGCGACGACGCCGGCCCCGGGGAGCGCATCGACCTGGACTGAGTCCCCGGGCCCGGCCGAGAGGCGCCCCGGTACGGCCTCCCGGGGTGCCCGGCGTGCGGACGACAGCGAACCCGGCGGCATGCCTCGGGTACCGTTGGCCGTAGCGGGGCTCGACCGAAACTGAGGGATTCATGGGACTCACCATCGGCGTCGACATCGGCGGCACGAAGATCGCGGCCGGCGTGGTCGATGAGGACGGCAACATCCTCTCGACCCACAAGGTGCCGACCCCGGGCACGGCTGAGGGCATCGTGGACGCCATCGCTTCGGCGGTGGACGGCGCACGCGTCGGTCACGACATCGTCGGCGTGGGCATCGGTGCCGCCGGCTACGTGAACCGGCAGCGCTCCGAGGTCTACTTCGCGCCCAACATCCACTGGCGCAACGAGCCGCTCAAGGAGAAGGTCGAGGCCCGCGTGGGCCTCCCGGTGGTCGTGGAGAACGACGCGAACGCCGCGGCGTGGGGCGAGTACAAGTTCGGTGCCGGCAAGGGCCACCGCAACGTCATCTGCATCACCCTCGGCACCGGCCTCGGCGGCGGCATCATCATCGGCAACAAGCTGCGCCGGGGGCACTTCGGCGTCGCCGCCGAGTTCGGCCACATCCGCATGGTGCCGGACGGCCTGCTGTGCGGCTGCGGCTCGCAGGGCTGCTGGGAGCAGTACGCCTCCGGCCGCGCCCTGGTGAGGTACGCCAAGCAGCGCGCCAACGCCACCCCCGAGAACGCCGAGACCCTGCTCGGCCTCGGCAACGGCACGCCCGAGGGCATCGAGGGCAAGCACATCTCCATGGCCGCCCGCCAGGGCGACCGGGTGGCCGTCGACTCCTACCGCGAACTGGCCCGCTGGGTCGGCGCGGGCCTGGCCGACCTGGCCTCCCTCTTCGACCCCTCCGCGTTCATCGTCGGCGGCGGCCTCTCCGACGAGGGCGAACTCGTCCTGGGCCCGATCCGCAAGTCGTACAAGCGCTGGCTGGTCGGCGGCAACTGGCGCCCGGTGGCGGAGGTCCGCGCGGCGGAACTGGGCAACAAGGCCGGCCTGGTAGGAGCGGCCGACCTGGCCCGCGAGCCCGACCCGATCATGTAACGCAGTCAGGGTGCGCGCCCCAGGGGCGCGGGGAACTGCGCGATCAAGCACATGCGACCGGCACTCGCGCTCCATCCCCGCGCCCCGCCCCCCGTTGGGCGTAAATTGATCACATGCCGCTGCTCCCCAACTCCCGTACGGAACCCGACGGTTCCGCGGTCATCAGGGTCCTCAGCTACAACATCCGCTCCATGCGCGACGACACCGACGCCCTGGCCCGCGTCATCAAGGCCTGCGCACCCGACCTCGTCCTCGTCCAAGAAGCCCCCCGCTTCTTCCGCTGGCGCAAGAAACTCGCCCGCCTGGCCCTCGCCTCCGACCTCGTGACCGTCACCGGCGGCGCCACCACCACAGGCCCGGCGATCCTCAGCTCGCTCCGGGCGAGCGTCGAACGCACCGAGGACATCCTCCTGCCCCCCACCCCCGGCCTGCACCGCCGCGGCTTCGCCACCGCGGTCGTCCGGTTCGCCGGCGCCCGCCTCGGCGTCCTCAGCTGCCACCTGTCCCTGCAGAAGGACGAGCGCTACGAGCAGTCCGGCATGCTCCTGGAGCGGCTCGCCGGCATGGGAGTGCAGCACGCGATCGCCGGCGGCGACCTCAACGAACGCCCCGACGGCCCGGCCTTCCGCCGACTGGCCGACGACCTGACCGACTGCCGGGCCGCGGCTCCCTGGGGCGGCGAGCACACCTGGACGCCCACCGACCCCTACCAGCGCATCGACGCGATCTTCGCGACGAAGGGCATCGAGGTGCTGGGCTGCGGCGTGCCGTCCGCCCTGCCGGGGGTGTCCGACACAGACCTGAGGGCGGCAACGGACCACCTGCCGGTCCTGGCCGCCCTCAGGATCCCGGCTTCCTAGACGACCGCGCCCCGCCCGGGGTCGTCGTCCTCCTCGTCGTCCGTGCGCATCCGCATCACCAGCGTCGCGAACCCGCCGAGGAACCCGCCGATCCCCAGCGTGGCCAGCCACCAGGTCATGTCCCAGCCGAGCAGCACGGCCAGCAGGAGCAGCACCGGCCCGCCGAGCACGCCGAGCCAGGCGAACTTGGCGGTGGGGTCGGCGGTGGGCAGCGGGGGCGGCTCCGGGGGCACGAAGTGGCCTTCGTCGTCCTCGTCGAAGTCGTCCTCGGCGGGCTCGGGCGTGGAGTAGTCGCGCGGGCCGACGCCGGGCGCGAACGAGACCGAGCCACCCAGGGGCTTCACCGGCTCGTCCCCGGGCCCGGACCCCTCGGCCTGCTCCGACTCGACCGGCTTCACGGCGTCCCCGGACTTCACTGCCGTGTCGCCCCGGTCGCCGTCCAGCACGGTGTCGTTGGTCCCGGTCGCCGGCAGGGCCAGGTCCTCGATGGACTTGAACGGCTTGGCGCCCGGCGGGTCCGGCGGCTCCTCGCCGTACCCGGCGACGATCGCCGCCCAGGCGGCCTCCTCGTCGAAGGGGACGCCCTTGTCGTCCGGCTCCCGGCCTTCGCGGTCGGAGTCGTGCTCAGCCACCTGCGGTCGTCCCTTCCTTGCCGAGCCCGGGCTCCTTGCCGAGGCCGGACGCGATGCGGCCGATGAACGCGAGGCTCTCCTCGTGGATCCGGTCCGCGTCATGGTCCAACGTGGCGACGTGGTAGCTCTGTTCCAGGATGACCTCTTTCACGTCCATCGACGAGATACGGCTGAGGATCCGGGCGGAGTCGACGGGCGGCACCACATGGTCCTGTGGGCTGCGCAGCAGCAGCACCGGCTGGGTGACCTGCGGCAGCTCGCGGTCGGTGGCCTGGAAGAACTGCCGCAGCGAGTGCGCCGCGTGCAGCGGCACCCGGTCGTAGCCGAGCTCCTTGCCGTCCGGCTTGGCGATGTCGCTGGCGATGCCCTTCGTCGCGGGGACGAGGTGGCGCACCACCGGCAGGGCGTGCGCGGCCAGGCCGTGCACCTTGTTGGCGGGGTTGACAACCATGACACCGCGGACGGCGTCGCCGTGCTTCGCGGCCAGCCGCAGGGCCAGCGCGCCGCCCATGGACAGACCGGCCACGAAAACCGTCTCGTGGCGCCGGCACAGCAGGCGCAGCTCCCGGTCCACCTCCGCGTACCAGTCCTGCCAGCCGGTGATCCGCAGGTCCTCCCAGCGCGTGCCGTGGCCGGGCAACAGCGGCAGGGAGACGGTCAGGCCGTGCTCGGCGAGGTGCTCCGCCCAGGGGCGCAGCGACTGCGGTGATCCGGTGAAGCCGTGGCAGAGGAGGACGGCGACCTCTCCGCCCTCGTGGTGAAACGGCTCGGCTCCGGCAAGGACCGGCACCTTCGGCCTCCTGGTCGTGAGAAGGGACTGGCACGATCACGGAATGTCACGGAACGTCATGGAAGGGGTCGCACGGCGTTCGCGGGACCTTCACCGTACGCGACCGCACTGACACCGACCAGGGCCGTCGGCGCCTTTGACGGCGCTCCGGGTTAAGGTCTGATCGACACATACAGGAGGCACTCGGTTGTTGTACGGCGCGATGAAGGTCACCATCGGGGGTCCGCTGAAGCTCGCCTTCAGACCCTGGGTGGAGGGCCTGGAGAACGTACCCGCCGAGGGCGCTGCGATCCTGGCGAGCAATCACCTGTCGTTCTCCGATTCGTTCTTCCTGCCCGCCGTCCTCGACCGCAAGGTCACCTTCATCGCCAAGGCCGAGTACTTCACCACGCCCGGCGTGAAGGGCCGGCTGACGGCCGCCTTCTTCAAGGGGGTCGGGCAGCTCCCCGTGGACCGCTCCGGTGCGCGCGGCGCGGGCGAGGCCGCCATCAAGAGCGGCATAGACGTGCTGGAGCGCGGTGAGCTGTTCGGGATCTACCCGGAGGGCACGCGCTCGCCCGACGGACGGCTCTACCGGGGCAAGCCGGGCGGCCTCGCGCGCGTGGCGCTCGCCACCGGCGCGCCGGTCATACCCGTCGCCATGATCGACACGGAGAAGATCCAGCCGCCCGGGAAGGTCATGCCGAAGCTGATGCGGCCCGGCATCCGGATCGGCAAGCCCCTGGACTTCAGCCGCTACCAGGGCATGGAGCACGACCGGTTCGTGCTGCGCGCGGTGACCGACGAGGTCATGTACGAGATCATGAACCTCTCCGGCCAGGAATACGTCGACATGTACGCCACGGCCATGAAACGGCAGCTCACGGAAGCGGCGAAGGCGGAGAAGGAAGCCGAGAAGGCGGCCAAGGCCGCCCTCGCCCGGGCGGAGAAGGAACAGGCCGAGAAGGAGAAGGCCGAGCGGGAACAGGCCGCGAAGGAACAGGCCGAGAAGAAGAAGCAGGCGGAACAGCAGACGGAGCAGCGGCGGACCGAGCCCTAGGCGGGGCTTCGGTCGGGGGGCGGGGGAGATGGCCAAGCGCGAGCGCGTCATGAGGATGTCGGTCGAGCAGCCGCTGTGGCGTGCGCTCACCGGCTACCGGGTGCTCACGATGCTGTACGCGGTCGGCCTGTTCGCCACCGCCTACGAGGAGTTCACCCGCCCCTGGATCGCCGTCGCCTACTACGCCGTGCTGTGCGGCTGGACCCTGGCCACCCTGCCCCGGGTCGCGAACGCGGCCCGCTGCACCAAGCGGTTCCTCGCCGCCGACCTCACCATCGCCGTCACCGGCATCCTGCTCACGCCCGTCGCCGACGCCCACGAGCGGGTCCAGGCGGGCGGCCCGACCCTGCCGTCGATATGGACCGCCGGTGCCGTTCTGGCCTTCGCGATCAAGGGCGGCTGGCGCTGGGCGGCCCTCGCCTCCGGCCTGGTGGCCGTCGCCAACCTGGTCGAGCGCGGCAGCCCCGCCCGCGACACCGTCCACAACGTCATCCTGGTCTGCATCGCCTCCGTCGCCATCGGCTACGTCGTCGAGGTCGCCCGCGCCTCCGAGCGGACCCTCGCCCGGGCCCTGGAGATCGAGGCCGCTACGCGCGAACGCGAGCGTCTGGCCCGGGACATCCACGACAGCGTGCTCCAGGTGCTGGCGATGGTGCAGCGCCGTGGGGCCGTGATCGGAGGAGAGGCGGCCGAGCTGGGCCGGATGGCCGGTGAGCAGGAGGTCGCGCTGCGCACCCTGGTCTCCGGCGGCCTCGTGCCCGTCTCCCGCGTGTCGGAGGACGCCGCCGAGGGCGCGGTCGTACGAGCCGTCGACGAGGAGCCGGAGGAGAGCGGACCCGTCGACCTGCGCGCCCTGCTCGCGCCGTACGCGGGCGCCCTCGTCAGCCTCGCCGAACCGGGTGCGCCCGTGCCGCTGGCACCGGTCGCGGCCCGTGAGGTGGCCGCCGCCGTCGGAGCCGCCCTGGACAACGTCCGCCGGCATGCCGGCCAGGACGCGCGCGCGTGGATCCTGGTCGAGGACGAGCCGGACGAGGTGATCGTCACCGTACGGGACGACGGGCCAGGCATCCCTGAGGGACGGCTCGACCAGGCAGAGGGCGAGGGGCGGCTCGGTGTCGCCCTCTCCATCCGCGGCCGGCTGCGCGACCTCGGCGGCGGCGCGGAGCTGATCTCGGTGCCGGGCCAGGGCACGGAGGTCGAGCTGAAGGTACCGAAGGACGTGACGAACACACGGGGGAAGGCGGAGCAGCGATGACGGAGACCAGCGGAGACCGGCAGGACCCGATCAAGGTCATGGTCGTCGACGACCACCCCATGTGGCGCGACGCGGTCGCCCGCGACCTGGCCGAGTCGGGCTTCGAGGTGGTCGCCACCGCGGGCGACGGCGACCAGGCCGTACGCCGCGCCAAGGCCGCCGCACCCGACGTCCTCGTGCTCGATCTGAACCTGCCGGCCAAGCCCGGTGTGCAGGTCTGCAAGGAGGTCGTAGCCGCGAACCCGGCACTGCGGGTGCTCGTGCTGTCCGCCAGTGGCGAGCACGCCGACGTCCTGGAGGCAGTGAAGTCCGGCGCGACCGGCTATCTGCTGAAGTCCGCCTCCACCGGTGAACTGCAGGACGCGGTCCGCCGCACGGCCGTCGGCGACCCCGTTTTCACCCCCGGCCTCGCCGGACTGGTCCTCGGCGAGTACCGCCGCCTGGCCTCCGAACCCGCCCCCGCCGCCGACACCGGCGAACCCAAGGCGCCCCGGCTCACCGACCGCGAGACCGAGGTGCTGCGCCTGGTCGCCAAGGGCCTGAGCTACAAGCAGATCGCCGAGCGCCTGGTCATCTCCCACCGCACGGTGCAGAACCACGTCCAGAACACCCTCGGCAAGCTCCAGCTGCACAACCGCGTGGAGCTCGTCAGGTACGCGATCGAGCGCGGCCTCGACGACGAGTGAGGCGCACGTCACACTGACCCTTCGTCAGGTACCTGCGGCGAAGGGACTGTTCCATGCGCGTCGGAGTACTGACCGGAGGCGGCGACTGCCCCGGACTCAACGCCGTCATCCGGGCCGTCGTCCGCAAGGGCGTGCAGGAGTACGGCTATGACTTCACCGGCTTCCGGGACGGCTGGCGAGGGCCCCTGGAAGGCGACACCGTCCGTCTCGACATCCCCGCGGTGCGCGGCATCCTGCCCCGCGGCGGCACGATTCTCGGCTCCTCGCGAACCAACCCGCTGAAGGTGGAGAACGGCATCCGCCGGATCAAGGAGACCCTCGCCGGACTGGAGGTGGAGGCGCTCATCGCGATCGGCGGCGAGGACACCCTGGGCGTGGCCGCGCGCCTGTCCGACGAGCACGGCGTGCCCTGCGTGGGCGTGCCGAAGACCATCGACAACGACCTGTCCGCCACCGACTACACCTTCGGCTTCGACACCGCCGTCGGCATCGCGACCGAGGCCATCGACCGGCTGCACACCACCGCCGAGTCCCACATGCGGGTCCTGGTCGTCGAGGTGATGGGCCGGCACGCCGGCTGGATCGCCCTCCACTCCGGCCTGGCCGGCGGCGCCAACGTCATCCTCATCCCCGAGCAGCGCTTCGACGTCGAGCAGGTGTGCACCTGGGTGACCTCCCGCTTCCGGGCGTCGTACGCGCCGATCGTGGTGGTCGCCGAGGGGGCGATGCCGAAGGACGGCGACATGGTCCTCAAGGACCAGTCCCTGGACTCCTTCGGGCACGTCCGGCTGTCCGGGGTGGGCGAGTGGCTCGCCAAGCAGATCGAGAAGCGCACCGGAAAGGAGGCCCGCACGACGGTCCTGGGGCATGTCCAGCGCGGCGGCACCCCCAGTGCCTTCGACCGCTGGCTCGCCACCCGCTTCGGCCTGCACGCCATCGACTGCGTCCGCGACCGCGACTTCGGCCGGATGGTCGCCCTGCGCGGAACCGACATCGTCCGCGTCCCCCTCGCGGACGCCACCGCCCGCCTCAAGACGGTCGACCCCGCGCTGTACGAGGAGGTCGGGGTGTTCTTCGGCTGACGGCCCGCGCCCGAGCCTGCCGCGCGATGCGGCGGCCCCGGCCCGCCCGCCGCCTCCAGGGTGAAGTGGGCGGCGAACACGGCCGGCGCGGCCACCAGGACCGCGCCCGGCGCGTCCATCCGGTCGGCGAGGGCGAGC
>NZ_JBEOXI010000112.1:0-25975 GCF_040296465.1 Streptomyces sp. NPDC002130 | reverse complement strand
TCCCGGCCCGCCACCTCCCACACCCTCCTGACCGCGGCCGCCCGGGTGGGCGCCGCCCGCGGGGGGCGGGGCCCGTCGGTCGGGGCCCCGGCCCCGCGAGGTACGACCAGAAGTCGACCGAACGAACAGGACCTCCGCTCCGTCGATGTTGATGAGGCCGGATACTTCTCCGGACTCGGACATGTCGGTTGGGGATTCGAAACCTGGAGGTCCGATCATGAGCTGGGCCAAGCGCTCCGTGCTCGCACTGCTGACGGCAGCCGTGGCGGCGTCGATTTCCGCCTGCGAGCCGGAGGAGGACACCGGGGAGGCAGCGGCGTCGTGCGTCTACGCGGTGACCTACGAAGGGCGCACCTACCGGGACGTGGCCAACGTGGAGTTCACCGTCGGCACCCAACTGGGCACGGCGACCCAGCCGCCCTGTGACGACAGGGGCGGCCAGAACAAGGGTGAGGAGCCGTCCACGACGGAAACCGCCTACGCCGTGGACGGCATCTCTCCCACCGTGGCCATCGCCGTCGGAGACGCACCCGATGACGTGAAGTTCGTCGCGGTCCACTCCGGCAACGAACTGCCGGCAGAGGTGCAGAAACTGATCGCCGACTCCTGGTGACCCAGCGCCCCGCGATCACGTCAACGGAGCACCTTGAGACTGCTCAGAAGGCATAGCGCACCCGCAGCCACGGCGCATGGCGGTCGATCAGGGTGCGCAGCGTCTGTACGGCCTCCCCCTTGACGCTGTTGCGGTAGCGGACGTTCGGCGCGCCGTTCTCGGAGCGCTTGGCCTGTTGGAGTTCCGGCCGCCACAGGGCCTCCTCGGCGCGGGGATGCCAGCCGAGGTTGACCTCGTGCAGCTCCTTGTTGTGGGTCAGCATGATCACCTCCGCGGCGGCCTGCTGTTTCACCCCCCGGGGCAGGACGTCGTCGAGGTGGGTGAGCAGCTCGGCCCAGGCCTCCTGCCACCCGGGGCGGACGACCACGGGGGAGAGGTTGAAGTGCACCTCGTACCCCGCGTCCAGGAAGTCCGCAGCGGCGCCGATCCGCTCGGCGACGGGTGAGGTGCGCACATCGAGCAGCCGGGCGTCGTCCGGCGGCATCAGCGAGAACCGGATTCGGGTGCGGCCACGCGGGTCGAGGGCCAGCAGGTCGGGGTTGACGAACTTGGTGGCGAAGGACGCCTTCGCCGTGGGCCACTGCCGGAAGGCGTGCACCAGGTCCGCGGTGTTGTCACAGACCAGGGCATCCACCGAGCAGTCGCCGTTCTCCCCGATGTCGTACACCCACGCCTCGGGGTCGCACTGGTTCGGCTCGGGCTTGTGTCCCTGCCGCGCCACGTGCCGGGCGAGGTGGGCGATGATCCGGTCGATGTTGGTGAAGACGGTGATGGGATTGGCGTACCCCTTGCGCCGGGGCACGTAGCAGTAGGCGCAGGCCATGGCGCAACCGTTGGAGGTGCCGGGAGCGATCCAGTCCGCGGACCGGCCGTTGGGGCGCGTGGTGAGCGTCTTCTTCTCACCCAGG
Organism: Streptomyces sp. NPDC002130; assembly: GCF_040296465.1. Taxonomy (NCBI): domain Bacteria; kingdom Bacillati; phylum Actinomycetota; class Actinomycetes; order Kitasatosporales; family Streptomycetaceae; genus Streptomyces; species Streptomyces sp. NPDC002130. Next base: position 24,454 of record NZ_JBEOXI010000112.1, on the reverse strand, counting down.
ACCAGCGTTTCCCCCTTGATGCGCACCCAGCGCTCGATGTTGCCCTGGTTGCCGTGCAACCCGGGGATGCCCCAGTGAGACTGCACCATGGTCACCGGGGCATCGGGAAACCGGGCGCTGATCTGCCTCCCGCGCGGCGACGCCGCAGCCGCGGGCTCGGCGTAGATCTCCCGTACGGGCAGCAGCCGGGCCACGGCGGAGGCACGGAACGCGGAGGGCCGGTCGGGCGCGGTGGGACCTGGGGAGAGGGCGTCGAGCCCGAACAGTGCGTCGGGGTCGTCGTCCGGGCTGCCGGACGGGTGGTGCATGAGTGCTCCCGTACGGATGGGGGCGAGGGGGCGGAAGGCGCTTCCCCTCACTTAACTGTACGGGGCACACACCGCCCCCGCGCGAAGTGACCGGCCATGATGGCCCTCTGGTGGACAGCTCCAGGACGTCGGGACTGGACGCCACCCTGACGATCGACGGGCGGATACTTGAAGCTGCGCGACCTCTGCGGGTTGTACGGCGAGGGAGAAGCTTGGCATGGTCACGGGTGTGGAATCACCAGTGCTCAGTTCGGATGACTACGCCTCGATCCACCACGCGGGGCAGGCTTTGGCCGAGCGATACGGCGTTGTCACGCTCAACGCGATGCTGGAGGGCTGGGCGTCCTTCGTCGAGGACGTCGAGGACGGTTTCGACGCAGACAGTGCCTTCGAATACAACCATGACGTGCGGTGCCGGGACTGGCTTGCCGAAGCGTGGCCGATGCTGACCGAAACCGTGCGCTCCCTTCGCGATGCGGAGTTGAGGGACCTGGACGCTCGTTACCTCAGTGCGACCGTGCCCCTCCGAGGAGTCGGTGCCGACCGCGCGGCACCTGGAGGCGGGCGATGGTGGCGCCATAGGCGGCCACGGCTCGTCGAGGGCGACGCGTCGGGGCTGCCGCCCGGATGGTGAAGCGGTCGGGGAGCTGGAGCGGTGGCGAGGTGTCCGCGCTCAGTCGGGCCCGGTCCAGTCGAAGGGGAAGTGTTTGCTCGACTTTCCCGAGCGTTCCCAGGAGAAGCCGAAGGCGTCGGCACGGTCCGCGGTGGCTCGTCCCCAGGTGGCGATCTGGCCTGGCCCCACCTCGGCGCCCGGGGCATTGTGGACCTGGACGCGGGTGCCCTCCCGTGTCGTCGGGCCGGCGAGTGCCTCAGCGGTGGCCGTGACCCGGCCGGGAATCTCGGCGCTCCAGGTGGCAAGGTCCTCGTCGATCTCCACACGGATCGGTGCGAAGTCCATGCCGCGCATCTCGGGCCGGAGCAGCTCCCCGAACCGTGCCGGCCAGCCCCCTGCCTCACCGCCGAAGACGGTCCCGAGCGCGGCACGCTGCCGGTCGTCGGCGCGTTCGTCGAGGAAGACCGCGGCGTACGCGTCGCTGTGCTCGCCGGCCCAGACGTTGCCCACGAAGGTGCCCAGCATCAGGACGTTCAGATCGTCGAGGCGTACGTCGCCGTAGTTGCCCTCACGGATGTGCCAGACCAGCACGCCTTCGCAGTCGCCGTACGTCGGGGGCTGCGCGAACGTGCAGGGACACGGTATGGCGCACTTGCATACGTCGAACCAGTCGCCCACCAGATGCCAGCTCGTCCCGGCGCTGACCTGTTCCGTCATCTCGCATCCCTCCCGTCGAGCCCGAGGGAGGCTCTGTCGGAGTGGCGAGACCGACCGCACATCCCGAGCCCGCACATCCCGAGCCCGCACGCGGATCGCGAGGCGGCCTCCCTTCCAGCTTGCCGCAGGTGCTCACATGTTGCTCATCGAAGGCGCAGAGTCCTGCAGCCCTGGCAGCAGCCAGTCCTGGAACGGCGCAAGCACGGCGAGGACCAGGAAGACCACACCCACCACTCCCGCGAGCAGGGGCCCCCGCGACCACAGTTTCTCCACGAAGATCACCACCGCCAGCCCGGCCATCGCCGCCACGTTCATCACCCCGAGCGGTATGAGGACGACCATCAGTCCAGCGCAGCAACCGACGCAGTAGCCGCCATGGTGGAGGCCGACGCGCAGATCGCGGGCCGGCTGCCGGAACCCGGCGTAGCGCACCAGCTGGCTCATGGGGTCACGGCAATGCCGCAGACAGACGTTTTTGAGAGGGCCCAGCTGGTAGAGGCCCGTAACCAGGAAGGCGACCGCTCCGATCCAGCGTCCCGCCGTCGGGTGATCGGCCACCAAGTCACCGGTGAAGTCCAGAGCGACGTAGGCGAGCAGCCCGAAGGCCGTCCACACCAGCAGATACCCGCCCACGAACTCCAAGGTGTGCCCCGTCCGGCTCCACCCGGACGATCGGCGTCCGAGCCCCCGTACCCAGGTGAGGGCCACCGGCGCCATGGACGGCAGCATCATGGCCGCCATCATCGCCACCCAGAGCAACAGGAACAGTGGCAGCGCCAACCCCATCGTGCCGGGCTCGACGCCCATGCCCCGGGCCTGCCCGACGGTTAGCAGCCAGGCGGGCACCGTGATCAGGACGACCAGCGACCAGGCGACCGCGAGCTCCCGCACCGGCAGCAGCCCCCCGCCCGACCCGGTGGGGGCGGGCGACCGCGCGGAGACGAGGACGGAAGTCCGGAAATGCCGCATCGGTGCACTCCCTGCGTACTACCTCAGGACAGCACGCCCCCCGCCACACCGCGACATCAGGACCGGTTCGCCAAGGGCGCTCACGTCGACGGTGAAGCCCTCGACGCCTGAGTATCCGGGGTTCCAGCGGCCGTCCTCTCGTCGCCTGGTGCGGAAGACGCCGGAGCGGCTGTATGCGGCGTCGGCCACCAGGTGGTCGGACGGTGACGGGGACGATCACAGCCCCGCAGCATGGTCGGGAACGTAGGTCTGCAGTTCGCGCGGCGGGCGCTGATAGCCGGTCGAGGGCGGTCGGTCGGGCAGCTCCAGCACCGGCGGCGGCGCCTCGTGGTAGGGCACGGATTCCAGCAAGTGGGCGATCATGTTCAGCCGGGCCCGGCGCTTGTCGTCGCTCTCGACGATGTACCACGGCGCCTCCGCGATGTCGGTGTGCACCAGCATCGCGTCCTTGGCGCGTGAGTACGCCTCCCAGTGGGTGATCGACTCCAGGTCCATCGGCGACAGCTTCCAGCGGCTCAGCGGGTCCTCCAGGCGCTTGCGGAAGCGCTCCTGCTGCTCGATGTCGCTGACCGAGAACCAGTACTTGCGCAGCAGGATGCCGTCCTCCACCAGCATCCGCTCGAAGATCGGGCACTGCCGCAGGAAGAGCTGGTACTCCTCCTTGGTGCAGAAGCCCATCACGTGCTCGACTCCGGCCCGGTTGTACCAGGACCGGTCGAACAGCACGATCTCTCCGGCGGCCGGCAGGTGCTCGACGTACCGCTGCAAGTACCACTGAGTGCGTTCGCGTTCGGTGGGCTTCGGCAGCGCGGCGATCCGGGCGATCCGCGGGTTGAGGTGCTCGGTGACCCGTTTGATGGTGCCGCCCTTGCCGGCGGCGTCGCGCCCCTCGAACACGACGACCAGCCGGGCCCCCTCCGCCCGCACCCACTCCTGGAGCTTCACCAACTCCATCTGCAGACGCAGCAGTTCCTTCTCGTACACCTTGCGTGGCAGCCTTGCCGCCTTGCTGTCCGACATGCCGTCTCCCGCTCCGGGGCTCCATCAGGACGCCGTGCAGGCACCGTACTGGCGGGCGGGCACGCCCGCACGGCGGACGGGGGACGGTGGACGTGGGTGCGGGGGGTCGAGCCGGCCGTCCCCTGGCGCTCGGACGGGGCCCCCGGGTGGGCGTCCTTCGAGTGGCCATCGTGGACGGAACCGAGGGACGCTGTAAGCGAGGCGGCGATTCCTGGCCCCGGCCGCGCGCCACGGTCGGCACGAGGGCCGCCGGCACAGACGCGTGTGCGGTGGATGGGAGAAGACCCATGAAGGTCGGAGTGCTGACCGGTGGCGGTGACTGCCCCGGCCTCAACGCCGTGATCCGCAGTGTCGTCCGCAAGGGCGTCCAGGAGTATTCGTTCGACTTCGTCGGCGTGCGCGACGGCTGGCTGGGTCTGCTCAAGAACGATGTCGTCCCCCTGGACATCGCCGGCGTTCGGGGGATCCTTCCCCGGGGCGGGACCATCCTCGGGTCCTCCCGCACGAACCCGTTCAAGCACGAGAACGGGCTGCAACGCGTACGGGAGACCCTCGCCGCGCACGATGTGGACGCGCTCGTCGTCATCGGCGGAGAGGACACGCTGGGAGCGGCGACGGAGCTCAGCCGGCAGGGGATCAACCTGGTCGGCGTGCCGAAGACCATCGACAACGACGTCACGGGCACCGACTACACCTTCGGCTTCGACACCGCCGTCGGCATCGCGACAGAGGCCATCGACCGCCTCCACACCACCGCCGAGTCACACATGCGAGCCCTCGTGGTGGAAGTGATGGGACGGCACTCCGGCTGGATCGCCCTGCACGCCGGCATCGCCGGCGGCGCCAACGTGATTCTCATCCCGGAGCGGCCCTTCGACATCGAACAGGTCTGTGAGCAGGTGAAGAGCCGGTTCCAGATCAACTACGCGCCGATCGTCGTCGTGGCCGAAGGCGCCGTCCCCAAGGAAGGGCAGATGATCCTCAAGGACCAGTCGCTGGACGAGTTCGGTCATGTACGACTCTCCGGCATCGGTGAATGGCTGGCCCAGGAGATCTCGGCACGCACCGAGAAGGACGCCCGCACCACGGTGCTGGGGCACATCCAGCGCGGTGGCACCCCGAGTGCCTTCGACCGATGGCTGGCCACCCGCTTCGGGCTGCACGCGATCGAGGCCGTCAAGGACGGGGACTTCGGCCGCATGGTCGCTCTCGAGAGCACACGCATCGTTCGCGTGCCCTTGGCCGACGCCACGGCGAAGAACAAAGTGGTGGATCCGTCGCTGTACGACGAGTTCGACGTGTTCTTCGGCTAGTGGTCACTCTCCGTGCGGTACGACCGCGACCGGGCAGCGGGCATGGTGCAGCACGGCATGTGCGACGGGGCCCAGCCGGCCCTCGGCCGCCCTCGGGTCGGTGCGGCGCCCCACGACGAGCAGGTCCGCACTCCGGGAGGCGTTCAGGAGCGCTTCCGCGGCATGGAGCAGCATGAGATCGGTGGCCACCGCCACTCTCGGGTACTTCTCCTGCCACGGACGCAGTGCGTCGGAAAGCCCCAGCACCTCCTGGTCTTCCCAGGTGGCGCGGTCTTCCTCGGTCACGACGAAGGTGCGCGGGGAGACCGATTCGGCGGGAAGGGCCCAGGCCTGTACCACGCGCAGGCGTGCCGTGCGGACGTCGGCGCTCCTGAACGCGAAGTCGGCCGCCTCACCGGCCTGCCGGTGGGCGTCGAAGCCCAGCACGATGAGGCCGGTGCCGCGCGTCGCGGACGCTCCGTCGGCGAAGGTGCCGGCAGGGGGAGGGACGAGCACGACGGGGCAGAGGGCCGCTGCCGCCATCCGCAGGGCGACCGAGCCGACCACAAGACCCTGAAAACCGCCTGTTCCGCGCGTGCCCACGACGAGGAGTCCGGCATCGCGTGCCGCGCCGAGGAGCGCGATGGTGGGGGGTTCGTCCGCCTGCTCGCCCGTCACCTCGAGGTCCGGGTAGCGGGCGGCGAGGTCCTCGATCGCCCGCTGGACCACCTGGGCGCCCATCAGGTGCAGGCGTTCCTGCGCCGGGCCCGGAACACTGCGCCCGGAGAGCCGCGGAGCCACCTGCAGCAGCCGTAGCGGAACACCGCGCAGAGCGGCCTCCCGCGCCGCCCACCCGGCCGCTGCCGCCGCACACTCGGATCCGTCGATGCCCGCCAGTACAGGGGGACGCATCCCGGCCTCCTTCGTCCGGCCCGCACCCGCGAGGGCGCCGTGTCTCCTCGTCTCCACTGTTCCATGCCGGGACCGCTCCGGCGCCCGGGCCGGAAGGGTGGGGCAGATCGAGGCGCTGGAGGGCACCTCGAAGCACCGGCCGGGGCGCTTCAGGGCCCTGCGCGGCGCTTCAGGGCCGGACGTGCCGTGGCGTCGGCGGTTCCGCTCGCGACGACCTCTCCGGCCGTGGCCGGAGAGCTCGGCCACCTCGCAGCCGGGCGGTCCGCCGGGTCAGTCCTCCGTCGGGGCGCGCAGCGGTTCGCCGACGCTCCTGAGATGGCGCAGCGCCTCCCGGTGCGAGGCGATCAGTCCCGTCTGGTGGTAAGGGATGCCCAACTCCGCGCAGTACCGCTCGGTGATGACCTGGGCGCCGGCGAGTGCGGGTGTCGGCATGCTGGGGAAGAGGTGGTGCTCGATCTGGTAGTTGAGTCCGCCCATGAAGGCGTCGACCAGTGCGCCGCCCCGGACGTTGCGCGAGGTGAGAACCTGGCGGCGCAGGAAGTCCAGCGTGGTCCCCTCCTCGATCATCGGCATCCCCTTGTGGTTCGGCGCGAACACCGAACCGAGGTAGATCCCGAACAGGCCTTGGTGCACAGCGAGGAAGACGAGTGCCTTGGCGGGGGAGAGGACGGTGAACAGACCGCCGAAGTACACCACGAAATGAGCCACCAGGAGTGTGCCTTCGAGTGCGGGCCTTTTCATCGACGGGCTCTTCAGAGCTCGAAAGCTGCTGAAGCTCAGATTCAACCCTTCGAGGGTCAACAGCGGGAAGAAGAGCGCGGCCTGGTACTTACCGACGAAACGCGGCAAACCCCGGGCCGTGCGCGCCTGTCGGCGCGACCAGACGAGAATGTCCGGCGAGACGTCCGGGTCCTTTCCCTCGTGGTTGGGGTTGGCGTGATGCCGGGTGTGCTTGTTCATCCACCACCCGTAGCTCATGCCCAGCAGCAGGTCCGCGACCAGCAGTCCCCCCACCTCGCTGGGCCGCCGACGGGAGAAGACCTGTCGGTGGGCGAGGTCGTGGGCGGCCAGCCCGAGCTGACCGAAGACCACGGCCAGGGCGACGGCGACGAACACCTGGCCCCAGCTGTCTCCCAGTGCGACGAATGCTCCGACGCACCCCGCGAGAGCCAGGGCGACCAGTCCGAAACGGACGGTGTAATACAGCGGACGGCGCCGGAGAAGCCCGGCCTCGGCTATGCGCCGAGACAATTCAGAGAAGTCACTTCCCCTGTTCTGCTTCTGTCGTTCTCCTCGTGTCGGTGGGTCCATCTGCAGCGCCATCGATGTGGTCATGAGGATCAGTATCCGGAGCATTCTCCGCCGACGAAATGACGTCCACCCCCTGAAGGGGGTGGAGTCAGCGCCACCATGGTTCCGGGGGAAGACCGCAGACACGGCCAAGACCAGGACCGGCGCCCGCCATGGCAGCCGGCCGTCGGTTCACCGCACCCGCGGCGGCACCAGGCGCGGAACGAAGACCTTCCGGGATGCGGCCGGAGAGCCGGCGCATCGCCGAGGGTGGGGATTCACCCGGTCAGGTGGGTGATCACCGAGCGCATCGCATGATGCAGGGCCGGGACCGTCTCCTCAGGTGCGTCGAGGGTTTCGAACCCATGGTGACCGTTGGGGACATCGACCACTTCGAGTCGCGCTGCGCACCTGTCGGCCGCGGCCACGAACGCATCGACGGTCGCGGCGATCTCGGGTGTCTCCCGCCCGGCACGGAGGAGGACGAAAGGCAGGGGCCCCGCCTCTTCGACCGCCCTGGCAGGGTGGAAGCGGCTGCCTGCCATTCCCCAGGCGGGAAGGGGGGCCAGGATGGGGTAAGAGGCGGCCAGACAGCGCAGCCAGGCGGGGGGTTGCGTGAGCCAGTCCGTGGTGAGGAGGCCACCGCCGGAGAAGAACCACAGGGCGATCCGGTCGGCGTCCACCCGGGCGTCGGCCCGCACCAGTTCCACCGCGGCGGCGATGTCCGCGGCGGCGCGCCCGTAGTCCGCGATGTCGTGCAGGCTGTGGTCGAGGGTCGCGCCGATCATGCCCTCGGCGGCGGCCAAGCGGGCGTAGCCCACCAGGGTCGGCCACTCACGCGGGCGCGGCCGCGCTCCGGCGGGTACGGGTCCACCGTGCACGAACACCACGGCCGGTCGCGGGCCGTCGCCGTCGGGAACGTACAGGTCGACTCGACCCCGGCGGTCGCGAGGCAGCTCGGGGACGTCCAGGGGGAACGGGCGCAGGTGGGCAGGCACCGGCGCATCGTCGCCGACCGGCCGCAGGCGGTGCCCCTCACCGGCCGCGGCCCGCAGCAGGACGTCTGCCAGCGCGGCAGGACACGACAGCATCGGCCAGTGCCCGGTGGGAAGTTCGAAGAAGGTGACCTGAGGTCGGGTGAGGGCGGCCAGCGCGGGGTCGCCGAAGTCGACGAGCCTCTGCACCAGGCCGATACTGGCACCGTTCCCCGAGCACAGCACGCCGGTGACGGGAACCGCGGCGACCGCTCCGGTCAGCCGCAGCGGCTGCAGCAGGGTGCCCAGCGGCTGTGGCGCCGCACGGGCGGTCAGCCGTTCCAGGGCCGCCTCGTCGACACCCTCGGTACTGCCCCAGCGCCCCCACTCGTCATGAGCCGGCGGCGACAGCACGCCCTCGCGCTCGCCCGCCTCGACGCGTGCGACCAGCTGCGCGCGCAGCGCCTGGTCCGGCACGGCGGCCAGCGCCGGAACACCGTTCTGCGGCATCCCGCTGTCCAGGTACACGACACGTGCGATGCGCTCCGCCCGCCGATCGGCGGCGCCGAGCACCGGGTGGATCCCGTAGTCGTGACCCACGAGCACGATCTCCCGCCCCGACGTCACGTCCACCGCGTCGATCGCCGCGATCACGTCCTCGATGTGCGTCTCCAGACCGACGTGCGCCGGCGTGGCGGGCCGGGCCGGGTCGATGCCCGTCAGCGGGACCGCGTGCGCCGCGCTGCCCACCCCGACCAGCCGCGCGGCCGTCTCCTGCCAGACATGAGCCCCGGTGAAAACACCCGCCACCATGATGAACACCTGCACGAAGCCCTCCCCGGACTCGTTCATGAACGCCGCGCCGGTCGCGTACGCCGTCGTCCGCGGGCAACGGCGTCTGCCCGGCCCGCGCCCCGGTACCGTAGGAACTCCCCCTAAGGGAGGTTCAACTGTCCACTTCACACGAGCTGTTGTGGAGCATCGGGGAGCTCGCCGAGCGGGCCGGTGCCACCGTGAAGACCGTCCGCTTCTATTCCGACCAGGGCCTGCTCCCCGAAGCCGCCCGCACCGCCGGCGGACACCGCCGCTACGGCCGCCGGGCACTGGAACGACTGCAGCTGATCCGCTCCCTGCGCAGTCTTGACCTGCCGCTGCCCGAGGTACGCCGCATCCTCGAGGACGAAGAGGCAGCCGGCCGGGCACTGGAGGGCGCCCTGGACAGCCGCCTGCGTGAGCTCGGCAGTGAGCTGAAGGCACTGCGCTGGCGGGAAGCGGCCCTCCAACTGGTGCGGGACTGCCCGCCGGCTCAGCGCGCCGGCCGGCTGAGGCTGCTCGGCACGCTGAACACCCCGCCGAGCACCGCACCACTGGCCAGGTTCTGGCGCACCTGGCTGCCGGCACGGATGCCGCGCCCGGCAACTGCGGCATTCCTGGAGGCGGCCGTCCCCCCGCCGCCCGACGAACCGCACCCGTCCCAGGTACTCGCCTTCGCCCGGCTGCATGCGATGACGACAGCCCCCTGCCCAGGCGGTCGGCAGCCCCAGCCGGATGTCCACCGAGTGGCAGGGGCCGACGGCGCCGTCCTGCTGTACGCGGGCCTCACCGAAGCCTTCGAACTCGCCGCCCCACACCTGCGCCGGGCACAGGACCCGCAGCCGGGCGAGGCCCTGGACGCCTACGTCGCGGCATACGCGAGCGCCTACCGCAGCCGTGACACCCCCGAGTTCCGCCGCTTGCTGGCTGCCCGTCTCTCGGCGGAGGCGCGTCTGGGCCGGTACTGGGAACTCGTCGCCGTCGTCCTGACTCCGCCGGGCGGCCGCCCGGAGCCGACCCCGGGCTCCGCGGACGACTGGCTGCGCGCGGCACTGCAGCTGGACAACGCCGGAGCAGCGTGAGTCACGTCGAACGAGGCGCCCGCGGATGCCTTTCGTACTGCTGCGGTCTTCGGTGACGTGCGGAGGGCCGGGCAGCCGGCCCCGGCCCGTCCGAGCAGGGACGCTCAACGCACGGGGAATCCACAGGAGTAGCCCTGTTCCTCGAGCCAGGGGAGGATCCGCCGCAGCGCCTCGACGGTCTGGGACCGGTCGCCGCCCGCGTCGTGGAAGAGAAGCGTCGGCCCGTTGGGCAGTTCCCGCTCCACGGTGGCGACGATGGCGTCCGTGCCGGGCCGCTCGAAGTCCTTGGTGTCCACGTTCCAGCCCAGCGGCCGCATCCCACGGGACGCGGCGAGCTTGCGGCTGTACGGGGTGAAGGCTCCGCCGGGTGCCCGGTAGTACATCGGCCGGACACCTCCGGACGCCTTGGTGATCATGCGTTCGGCGTCGAGGATCTGCTGTGACTGATAGGCCTGGGAGTTCTTGTCCATGGTGGTGTCGTGCGACACGGAGTGGTCGCACAGCCGATGCCCATCCGCGACGACCTTCTTCACGAGGTCCGGGTGCGCCTGCGCCTGCGTTCCCACCATGCAGAACGTGGCCTTCACCCCGTACTGCCGCAGCACGTCGAGCACTTGAGGGGTCCACACGGGGTCGGGGCCGTCGTCGATCGTGATGTTGACGCCACGCGCCCCCTTCTCCGAGGCATGCGCGATGCTGACGGCGACCGGCTCGGTGTCACCGTCGCGCGAGACGGACGCCTTTGCATTCGGTGCCGAGGTGGCGGGGGCGCCGGCCTGGGCGGACCACACCGAGGCACCGGTGGCGAGCACCGTCACCCCGAGCGCCGCCCCGATGACCTTGCCGTACCAGCCCCGCCCACCACCGTGCCGCGCCATGTCCGCCCCGCTCTTTCGAAGTTCCTCGCCCGATCCCCGGCCACCTTGCGGCCACCTGACAGGACGAGAGACGACGGCGGCGGGATCCGTCCGTTACGGATCTCGGACAATTCCGCAGGGGGCCGCGGACAAAACGACCCCTGAACACCCCCGGAAGAGTATGGCCCTGGTCGAAACTCAGCCTTGATCTGCCGCCCCGCGCTCACCCCAGCACGACGACCACCGCCAACGCCCCCACGAGTGAGTCGATCCGGTCCAGCAGCCCTCCCGCTCCCGCCAGCCACTGGCCCGAATCCTTGACCCCGGCACCGCGCTTGACGAGGGATTCCACCAAGTCGCCCGCCGGTCCGCCGACGGCCACCGCGGCCGCCGCCGGCCAGCTCCACGCCGAGAGCAGCGCGAGTACGGCGAGGCCCGCCGCCGCGCCGCACAGCGTTCCGCTCCACCGTTTGGCCGGGGACAGTGGCGACAACCGGGGTCCACCCAGCCGCCGACCGGTGAAGTACGCCACCACGTCGGCGATCGACACCGCGGCGAAAAGCGCCAGGCCGAGCGTCCCCAGCGGCGCCAACACGGCCAGCACGCCCAGCCAGACCAAGCCGAGCAGACCGGTGCCGAGCCGTCGCAGTCCGTCCTCGGCATCGCCGGCCACCAGCGGTACGGCGACCAGCGCGAGCGCCCCGGCGGCGCCCACCCGCCAGACCTGGTCCGGCGCCTCCGCTGCGGCGACGATCAACCCTGTCACGGCCGCGGCGAGCACCGCCCGGTCGACGCGGGGGAGTCGGGCCAGCACCCCGAACTCCAGCACCGCGACCACCGCGACGACTCCGGCGAGCAGGGCGATCCCGGGCCGCCCCCACCAGAACGCGGCAGTCACCACCGGCACGCCCACGGCCCACGCACACCACCGGACGATCAACTCCCGCCGCCGCGACGCCCCCACCGCCACGCCGCTCATCAGCAGTGCGCCGCCCAGCCACGGTGCCAGCGCGGCCACCGAGGTCACTGTGCCACCCCGACGCCCGGCAAAGCGCAGGGACGTGTGCGCAGTTCACCGAATGCAGCCCGGAAGGCGTCCACGATGCGCGCGTTCTCGCCGGCGCCGCGGACCGCGACGCGCACGGTGCGGCCCTCGTACGCCGGCGACAGCGGCGACAGGTCCCGCAGGTACACACCGTGGTGCCGGCACTCCGCGACCAGAGAGGCGGCGCTCGGCCCGCCCTGCGGCAGGGTCAGCGTCAGGAAATTGGCCACCGACTCCTCGACCGTGACCGAGGCGTCCACCGAGGCCAGGTCAGCGGCGAGCCTACGGCGCAGCTCGTGCGTGCGCCGCAGCGCGGTCGCGTAGTACGCCGGGTCGCGCAGTGCCGCCACGGCCGCCAGCTGGGCCGGAAGCCCGACCACCCAGGGCGGCGTCCACCGGCTCAGCTCCGCCGCCGTATCCGGCTCGGCCACCAGATATGCGGCGCGCACGCCGGACAGCGCGTACGTCTTCGACATCGAGGTGCAGACCACCACGCGCGGGTCCCGCACGGCGAACGGGGCGAGCGACTCGGCGGGATCGACGTAGCCGAGGTATGCCTCGTCGATCCACCACCGGGTCCGGCCCGGGGCGGCGGCGATGACCTCGCGCAGCTCGGCGGCCGGTGCGTGGCGGCCGGTCGGGTTGTTCGGGTTGACCACGACCACAAGGTCGTACGACCCGTCGGCGACGGCCGCCGACAACCTGACCGGATCGATTCGCCAGCCCTCTTCGCGCCGCAGCCGAAACCGGTCCACGCGGCAGCCGATCACCCGCTCCGTCACATGAGCGTATTCGCCGTATCCGGGGTCCATCAGCAGGACCCGGCTCGTCGGCGTCAGCCACCGGCCGAAGGCCCGGAAGATCAGGTCGGAGGAGCCGGCGCCGACCGTGAGCGTCTCCGGGGGCAGGCCGCGGACCGCTGCGAGCTCCGCGAGCAAGCCCTCCGCACCCGTGGGTGGTGAGGTGCGGGCGACCCACCCCACGTCCTCGGCGAGCGCGGCGCGCGCTCCGGGAGCCGGTGGGAACCAGGCGTCGAGCACGTCGGCCGCGACCACCTCGAGACGCCGTTCGAGCGTGCGGAAGTCCGCGCCGACCGCGGTGAACGAGGCCCCACCGTGCTCGCAGCCGTCCGGCCGGGGCGCGAACGGCGCGTCCAGCCGCCAGTCCACACCGGCCGCCAACCGGGCCAGGGTAGCCGCATGCCGCCCCGCGGCACCCCGGGAGAGCGCCGCCACCTCCCCGGTCAGCACTTCGAAGTCGACCGCCCCGCTACGGACGGTACGGCCGACGGGACGCAGACCCGCTACCCGGTACATGCCGACCAGGTCGGCACGGCCCATCGCCACCACCCGCCGCCCGCCCCGGGACGCGATCCAGCGCAGCGCCGCGTACATCAACAGTGGGCATGCCGCGCCCGCCCGTGCGTCGGGCTCGACGGTGAGCAGCCGCACCTCGAAGACGTCGGCCTCGTCGAGGAGCGGAAGCTCCGCCCGGGTCAGGTACTTGTCCAGCCCGTACCGGCCGGCCCAGGGCGGCGTCACGCTCACGAACCCGACACGGTCCGCACCCCGTGCCGCGACCAGGTAGACGTTGTCGCCGTCCAGCCCGTCGACCAGCCGCCCCTCGGCATTGGGCACGTGCTGGCCCAACTCCTCCGCGTAGACGCGGTGCCGCAGTTCATGAATCCAGGACAGGTCGGCGGCTGTGGCGGAACGCAGACTGAGGGCACGGGCCATCGGAACCTCTTCGTACGGGGACAAGGCGGTTCAGTCTGGCTACGACCGGCCTGCCGGCAGCAGGGGCGGACAGCTCGGACGGTTTGAGTACGCGTACTCAGGCGGTTCCGTGTCCTGTGGCCCCGGCCGTCGCGATCCGTCGCATGGAGCTCCAGGCTGTCCCGGGTTCCTTTTGCGCAGGACTCATGCCCGGCGAACCGCGTACCCCAGATACGTCACGACCGGCCTGCCCTCCGGCTCCAGCACCATGTCGACGAGGTCCGGCAGCTGATCATCGGTCAGCGTGCCACGCCTGCGCCCACGCGTCGCACGCACCAGACTGCGTACGTCGCGCGGCTTGAACGACGAGACGTCCTTGGCGGACAGCCCCGCCCGGTCGAGGGACTCGGCGAGTTCCACCGGGCGGCGCAGGCGGTGAGCGGCGTAGCGGCCCCGGGGCATGATCCGTGTGCTCGGGACGGTTTGGAAGGCGCCGAGGTAGACGAGACGGGACACGGGGGTGCGGTTCACCGTGTCGTAGACGAAGGCACCGCCGGGGCGCAGCACGCGTGCCGACTCCATGAGGACCGCATCCGGCCGTTCGGTGATCTCGAGGGTGTCGGCGCAGTACACGAGGTCGAAAGAGCGGTCCGGGAGGTCGAGTTCCTCCGCGGGCGTCGTCAGGTACGTGACGCCCGGTCCGCCGTCCGCGTCCAGTGCCAGGGCCGTCGCGGCGGGGGACGGATCGGCGGCCACGGTCTCGAACCCCAGCCGGGCGAGACCACGGGCCAGAAGGCCGCGCCCGCTGCCGACGACGAGCGCCCGGCTGCCGACCGCCGCGAGGCTCACCTCCCCGAGCACGCGCCCCAGGTACTCCATCCGCACGGACTGGAAGGTCACGGCACGAATGTGGCGCCCGTCGACGGCCGCGGGCGAGTCGAGTGCGATGTGCGGGGCGGTGGGCATGGCAGGCTCCCTCGACGATCAGGTTCAGGTTCCCACAGGGAACCTCGGCACTGACGAGTCCCCTCAAGTCCGAGCACCATCTGTCGAAAACAGCACCGGCTGCGGTCGGCCTGGACCTGAACACGGCGCTTCTCGCGGCCGCCGCCCGGCTCACGGCCGCAGGGGGGTACTGACGATCGATGCGGGGATCGGCCCCAGGCCTGACGGCGCGGGCCGCTGGTTACTCCGCGTGGTACAGGGCGAACGTGGTGAGTACCGCCGCATGGTCCGACGGCCAGTCGTTGCCGGCGACGTCGGGCCAGGCGCGTGGAGTGCCGCTGACGATGGTGCGGGAGTCGAGGACTCTCAGACCCTCCCCGTTGTGGAGGATGAAGTCGATGCGGTCGTGGGGTTCGGGCCTGCCACTGCCGTCCTCGTGTTCGGGGTGGACGGGGGACCAGGTGTGGCCGGGGTGGGCGACCGGGTCGGGGTGAGCCTCGCGGTAGGAGTCGCGCAGGCCCGCCTGCTCGGCGGCTTTCGTCACCGGCCATGGGACGTCCGGCCAGTCCAGGCGGGAAGGAGTGTTGAAGTCCCCGGTGAGAATCACGGGTCGGTCGGAGCCGGCGGAGTGCGCGATCCCGCGCAGGGTGTCCCGCATCTGTGTGAGACGGGCCCCTTCGTGGGCGATCAGCTCGGATGCGGGGAGGCCGTCGAAGGCGGCCTCGTAGGGCCCGTACGGCGTGTAGTGGAGATGGGCGGTCCAAACGTCCACGTCATGCGCCTCGTCGATGCGGATGCGGGCGCCGGCCGCGCCGTAGAAGCCGACGTCGGGGTCGCCGAGGCCGGCGGTGATCGGGTGGCGGCTGATGATGCCGAGGTTTTCGCCCGCCGTGTGGTGGTGCCAGCCGAGGGCCTCGGCCAGTTCCCGGGCCGCGGTGCCGCCTGTTTCCTGCAGTCCTACGACGTCGGCCCCGGTGTCGAGGATGACCTTGAGCTGCTTGGCCCGGTGGTCGTCGACCTTCGTCCCCCCGTGCCACAGGTTCCAGCTCAGCACGCGCAGCTCGCGGGGCAGCATGCCGCGCAACCGTTCAGGAGTGACGTCTTCGAGGCTGTCGCGCACCGTGCGTCCGGGCGCAGTGGCGATCGGTGCCAGGGAGGGCACCGCGAGCACCGCGCATCCGGCGGCCTCCGCGGAGGTGACGCCGGTCTGAGTGTCCTCCACGGCCACACAGCGGGCGGGGTCGGCCGCGAGGGCGCGGCAGGCGGCGAGGTAGGGGTCGGGGGCGGGCTTGGTGCGCTCGGTGTCGTCGGCGGTGATGGAGACCGCGAAGCGGTGGGTGCCGAGCGCGGCGAGGACGGTGTCGGCGACGACTCGGGGGGAGGCGGTGACCAGGGCGGTCGGAATGCCGTCGCGGGTGAGGGCGTCGAGAAGGTCGAGGGCGCCGCGGCGGGGGACGATTCCGGTGTGGACGCGGTCGGTGAACTCCCGGTGCAGCGCGGCGGCGAGCTCGGTGGCCGGCCGGCCCGTGTCCGATGCCAGCCACGCGGCGGTGTGCTCGACCGGTCGGCCGAGCACCTCCGGCTGGTCCGCTTCCGTCAGCTCCCGCCCGGCGACCTCTTCCACCGCCTCCCACCACAGGCGCTCGGTGTCGACGAGTGTGCCGTCCATGTCGAACAGGACAGCCTGGAGCGGCAGTCGGGTCACGGTTCCCTCTTTCACGTGGGGGGTTCTGGTGCGGGGAGCTTCAGCGTCCGGCCACCAGCACCGGCCGGTCGGGCAGCGACACTCGTACGGTGCTCCCGGCGCCGAGCGTGGCGGCCTCGTGGGTGGGCAGGTCGGCCTTGACCTCGACGCCGTTCGCGAGCCGTACGCTGAGGCGGGTGACCGCGCCGAGGAACGCCGTGGCGACCACCCGGGCGCTGCCCTGCTCGTCCGCCGCCACCCGGACCGCTTCGGGCCGGACCAGTACGTCCACCTCCGGCGTCGCGGGTGTTTCCCCGTCGACGGGGAGCCGCTGTCCGAGGACCTCGACCGTCGTGCCGTGCACCTGGCCGGGGATGCGGCTCATCGTGCCGACGAACTCGGCGACGAACGCGGTGGCGGGACGGCCGTACAGCT
The DNA here is from genome assembly GCF_040296465.1 of Streptomyces sp. NPDC002130. NCBI lineage: Bacteria > Bacillati > Actinomycetota > Actinomycetes > Kitasatosporales > Streptomycetaceae > Streptomyces > Streptomyces sp. NPDC002130. Next base: position 7,783 of record NZ_JBEOXI010000112.1, on the reverse strand, counting down.
CGGCCGGGAGGGCGCACTGTTCAAGTTTCCCGGCGCGCATCACCGCGACCCGGTCGGCCATCGAGAGGGCCTCCTCCTGATCGTGCGTGACGAACAGGGTGGTGATGCCGAGTTCCTGCTGGAGGCGGCGGATCTCCTCGCGCAGAGTCAGGCGCACCTTGGCATCGAGCGCCGAGAGCGGTTCGTCGAGCAGCAGCACACGCGGGCGCAGGGCGAGCGCGCGGGCGAGGGCGACGCGCTGCTGCTGCCCGCCGGAGAGCTGATGCGGGAAACGGTCGCCCTTGTCGCCGAGGCCCACCAGGTCGAGCAACTCGGCGGCGCGGGAACGCCGTTCAGCAGTCCTCACCTTGCGCATGCGCAGCCCGAAGGCGACGTTGTCGAGGGCGTCGAGGTGAGGGAAGAGGCTGTACGACTGGAAGACCATGCCGGCGTCACGGCGGTGGGCCGGGACGCGGGTGACGTCTTCGCCGTCGACCAGCACTTGGCCGGCATCGGGCTGTTCGAACCCGGCGAGCATGCGCAGGGCGGTGGTCTTGCCGCAGCCGGAAGGACCGAGCAGCGCGAGCAGTTCGCCCGGCCGCACGTCCAGGTCGAGTCCGTCGAGGGCGACGGTCGTACCGAACTCCCTTCGCAATCCACGGAATTCGACGGCGGCAGCCTGGTCCGTGACAGCGGCCTTCTTCGGCGTGCGGGCAGTGGTGGCGGTCATGTTCATCCCTGGGAGGAAGTGGTTCGAGTACGCCCGCCGACGCCGGCCAGCGCGAGGAGCAGCGCCCAGGTGACGAGCAGGCTGAGCACGGAGACGGCGACGGACAGCTGGGCCTGGGAGCCGCTGACGTTCACGATCCACACGGCGAACGGCTGGAAGCCGAGCAACTGGGCGACGGTGAACTCACCGAGCACCAACGCCAGCGTCAGGAAGGAGGAGTTCAGCAGAGCCCCGCGCAGGTTCGGCAGCACGGCCCGCAGCAGCGCCTGCGCCCGGCTCGCCCCGCAGCTGCGGGCGGCCTCGACGAGGGTGCGGACGTCGATGGCGCGCAGCCCGGCGTCCAGCGCCCGGTACACGAACGGCAGGGCCATCACGACGTAGGCGAGGACCAGTACGAACGGAAAGCTCGGGTTCTGGATCGCCACGAAGGTCTGGAACAGCGGGGTGCGCGAGAGGTGGTCGGGCCCCCACTTCAGGACGGTGCCGATACCGGCGACGAACGCGATCGGCGGCACGACCAGCGGGAGCGAGCAGACCACCTCTACGACCGGACGCAGCCTGGGCGCGCCGAGCCGCAGCGCGACCGTGGCAGGCACCATCAGCAGCAGGACGAGCACGATGGTGGCGCCGGCCAGTTCCAGGGAGAGCAGCAGGCTGGAGCCGAAGCCGCCGGTGGAGAAGATCCGGGTATAGGCGTCGAAGGTGATGCCCTGGTTCGGCACGTCGACCGTGAAGACGACGGACGCGGCCAGCGGCACCAGGAAGTACAGCCCGGTACAGGCCAGAACGCCCCAGCGCCACAGGTTCAGGCGAGCCATCGCGCGCTCCTCCGTTGCAGGGGCAGGTAGACCGCCATGACCAGGCCGGCGACGAGGACCATGTCGAGGCTGAGGGCGAGCGCCACGTTCTCCTGGCCCACCAGCACGTTCCCGGACAGAGCGTCGGCGATCTGCAGGGTGACCAGCGGGACGGAACTGCCCACCATGGCGGCGGCGGTGGCATACGCGGCGAAGGCGCTGCCGAACAGCAGGACGAACCCGCCGAGCAGGGAGGGCGCGAGGACCGGCAGGGCGACGTGCAGCCAGTACTGGAGGGTGGTGGCACCGTTGTTGTGGGCGGCCTCGCGCCACTGGGAGCGCAGCCCCTCCAGGGCGGGGGTGATGGTGAGGACCATCAGCGGGATCAGGAAGTACAGGTAGACGATCACCAGACCCCAGAAGCTGTACAGGTCCCAGCCCGCGTCCGTGAGGCCCAGGTGCCGGGTCAGCACACCGGCGTTGCCCAGCGTGGCGACGAAGGCGAAGGCCAGCGGGACGCCGCCGAAGTTGGCGAGCACCCCGGAGGCGGTGAGCACGGCCTCGCGCAGCGCCCGGAAGCGTGAGGTCACCACGGCGTGGGCGAGCGGCAGTCCGACCGCGGTGGCGATGGCGGCCGAGACGGCGGACAGCTTGACGCTGCCGAGCAGCGCGGTCAGGTACGGCCCCTGAAGCGAGCTGGTCACGTTGGCCAGGCTGTAGGACGCGGTGCCGGTGGCCTGGTCCTTCACGGTGAAGGCTCCGTTCAGCATGGCGGCGGCGGGCAGGCCGAAGGCGATCGCCGTGAAGACGATCAGCGGCAGGACGGCGAGGAGGCCGGGTGCGTGGCCCCGCCGCTTCACCGAAGCGACGGGCACCGCTGCGGCCCCCGGGAGAGTGGCGGTCATCCGGAGACGGCCTTCCCCCAGCCCTCGGCGAGGACGGTCTTGGCCTTGCTCTGCTGGGCTTCGCTCGGGAAGGCGGGCGTACCGGTGACCTTGGGCAGCTTGGCCGCGGCGGCCTTGTCGAGGGTGCCGGCCTTCTCCATGGCGGCCATCAGTGCCGGGCGTGCGTAGCCCTTGAGCCACAGGTTCTGGCCCTCGGAGCTGTAGAGGTACTCCTCCCACAGGCGGGCCGCCGCCGGGTGCGGGGCGTCCTTGTTGATGGCCTGGGAGTAGTACTGCGCGAACTTGCCGTCGCTCGGGACCGTCACCTTCCAGTCCAGCCCCTTGGAGTTGAACTCGTCGGCGTACCCGGCGTTGAGGTAGTCCCAGTCGATGCTGATGGGCGTCTCGCCCTTCTCGACGGTGGCCGGGGTCGACTCGACGGGCGTGTAGTTGCCGTTCTTCTTCAGCTTGGCGAAGAAGTCGAGGCCGGGCTGGATGTCGTCGAAGGAACCGCCGTTCGCGAGAGCGGCCGCATACACGCCGGCGAAGGCCGAACCGGACTTGGTGGGGTTGCCGTTGAGGGCGACCTGGCCCTTGTACTGCGGCTTGAGCAGGTCGGCGAAGGTGGCCGGGCACTGCTTGACCCGCTTGGCGTCGCAGCCGATGGAGATGTAGCCGCCGTAGTCGTTGTACCAGCGGCCCTGCGCGTCCTTCTGCCCCTCGGGGATGTCGGCGAAGCCTTGCACCTTGTACGGCGCGAGCAGTCCCTGCTGGGCCGCGCTCAGGGCGAAGGAACTGCCGAGGTCGAGGACGTCGGGCGCGCGGTCCTGGCCCTTGCGTGAGGTGACGGCGTTGATCTCGTCCTGGCTGGCGGCGTCCGGGTTCTCGACCTGGACCTTGATGCCGTACTTCTTCTGGAAGCCGTCGATGAGGGCGCCGTAGTTGGCCCAGTCGCGGGGCAGCGCGATAGCGTGCAGCGTGCCCTCCTTCTTCGCCGCGGCGACCAGCTTGTCCATCCCGCCGAAGCCGGCGGCTGAGGCGGCGGTCGCGGCGCTCTTGCCGTCGGCGGTGGTCGAGGCGTTCTCGGGGGCGGCGCCGCAGGCGCTCAGGGCGAGCGCGGCGACGACGGCGAGGGAACCGCCCAGGACGGCTGTTCTCGGCAGGGCTGTGCTCGACAAGGACATGGACACGGCTGCTCCAGTTGGACGCACGAGGGATCAGGAGGCGTGGGGGAGACTTGTCTGGACAAGTTGGCCCCAAGTAGGCCCGCCGTAGATGTCCTGTCAGTGAACTCCGGCACAAGGTTTCCCCTAGATTTGCCCGTGCTCAGACCCGGTGAGGATCTCGCCGGATCTCGACTAGGCTGCTCATGCTGTGCACAGCGGCCGACTCAGAGGGGGAGCATGACGGCGCGACACGAGCAGATCGCCGACGAGCTGCGGCGGGCCATCGACCGCGAGGAGTACACCGTCGGCAACCGGCTGCCCTCAGAGGCGGAGCTCGCGGCCCACTACGGAGTCTCGCGCGGCACGGTCCGCCAGGCCGTCGCGGCCCTCACCGCCGAGGGCCTCATCGGCTCCCGCCAGGGGGCCCGCCGCGTCGTGCTGGCCGGCCGCCGCAGCCAGAGCTTCGCCGAGCTGCGCAGCTTCGCACAGTGGGCGCAGGCGATGGGCCGCGAGGCCACCGGGCGGGTGATCACCCAGGACTACCGCCCGGCAACGGCCGAGGACGCCGTACGCCTGCAACTCCGAGAGGGAACCGCGGTGTTGAGTGTCCTGCGGGTACGGGGCCTGGACGGCGAACCGGTGCTGCTGGAGCGCACGGTCTACGCGGACTGGATCTCGCCGGCCGTCGAGATGATCGAGCCCGACTGCTCCTCCGTCACCCAGCGCCTCTACCAGGACACAGGGCTGGTCTTCGCCTACGGCGAGCACGTCATCGACGCGGTCGCGGCCGGAGCCCAGGACGCCGCACTGCTCGGCATCCGCCGCACCAGCCCGCTGCTCAGAGTCCGCAGGATCACGACCACCCGTGAAGGGCGGCCGGTTGAATGGTCGGACGACCGCTACCGTTCGGACTCGGTGAGCTTCAGCGTGCACAACTCGACCGGGAACAACGCACTGGCGCGGAACACGGCGGAGTAGCGAGGAGCGCCTTCGGAGCCAACGGGTTCCGCGACTACTGCCGGTCCACCATTGACCGGGTGTCAGAGGTGGCTGTGGATGAGGTGCTGTCCAGCCTGACGATCAATTGGACTGGTGAGAGGCTGACGAGAGGGAAGGCGCATGCGGTCGCGGGTAGGCTGCGGCGGTGCGCACGGTGGAGCTGTTGTTGGACGAGGCGGCAGAGCGAGCGGTCCAAGAGGCCTGGCGGCGGCTCGCGGACGCGGGGCTGCCCAGTCAGGCGCGCCACCGCTCACCGACCAACAGCCCGCACATCACTCTGGCCGCCTGCCCGGAGCTGACCGCCCCCATCCGCTGGGAGCTCGCCGAGGTGGCCGCTGCACTGCCGCTGCCGGTGCGGTGCACCGGCGTGGTCCGCTTCGAGCGACCCACCTCGGTGCTGGCCTGGGCGCTGGACCTCGACTCCGCGCTGGACGGGCTGCACCGCCGGGTGTGGGAGGCGGTGGCCTCGGACAGTCCGCCCGAGACCCTCAACCCCTTCCACCGACCTGGGCGCTGGGCTCCGCACATCAGTCTCGGCCGGTCCCGCCGGGCCGGGGTTTTCGCAGACCGGCGGATTCCTGAGCTGCTGCCGGCGCCGCCGCAGTCGGCTCGCGTCACGATCCTGCGCAGCTATGACACCGAGACCGGTGCCTTGGAGGTGCTGGAGCCCCACCCCTGACCGATCAGCAGGTACATGATGGCTGGAAGTCCCCGACGGGCGTGACGGCGCCGTAAGGATTCCGTCATCCGCTACGGGCTACGGGACGGCAGTCCGCCGCGTTGAATGGGGAGCGACAGGCGGACTCTGAAGGGGCGAGGCAAGCATGAGGCGCGAGCGGAAGCCACTGACCAGGGCGTTGGTCATCGGGGTGCTGGTGGTGGCGGTGGCCGGAGTCGGTTTGGGGCTGTACTGGTTCCAGCCGTGGAAGCTGTGGCAGGACGAGACCGTCCAAGAAGCTCTGCCCGAGGGCGTCTCGGCCGCCGCCCCACCCACGGCGGCGACGGGGAGGCCCTCCTCACCGGTCGGGCCGCGGACGCTGGCGCGCGGTGAACTGATCAGCCACGAACACGCGACATCGGGCACGGTGAGACTCGTACAGCTGGCCGACGGCACCCACGTCGTCCGGCTGGAGAACCTCGACACCAGCAACGGACCGGACCTGCGCGTGTGGCTGACCGACGCACCCGTGAAGGAGGGGAAGTCCGGCTGGCACGTCTTCGACGACGGGAAGTACGTCAGCCTGGGCAAGCTCAAGGGCAACAAGGGAAGTCAGAACTACGTCCTGCCCGACGACGTCGACCCCGCTCGCTACACGAGTCTCAGCATCTGGTGCGACCGCTTCGACGTCTCCTTCGGCGCGGCCGAACTGGCCCGCGGCTGACATGCGCGCGGTCTCACGAGACCGGCATGACGGACGTCCACGGCCAGCCCGGACGGCACGGTGATGATCGGGCGGACCAGGCCCGATGCGGGTGCCGAGGCCGATCATGCTGCCGGAGAACCGCCCGCTGCCGAAGCCGATCTCGCCCCGGCAGTCGGAGTAGGTGTGGCGTCACACCTGTTCAGGCGTCGTAGGTGTGGAAGCCGCGTCCGCTCTTGCGGCCGAGGTGGCCCGCGGCGACCATGCGGCGCAGGAGGGCGGGCGGTGCGTACAGCGGCTCCTTGAACTCCTCGTACATCGACTCGGCCACCGCCTGGGCGGTGTCGAGGCCGATGAGGTCGAGCAGCCGCAACGGCCCCATGGGGTGGGCGCATCCGAGTTCCATGCCACGGTCGATGTCCTCCGGCTGCGCGGCGCCCGATTCCACCATCCGTACGGCGCTGAGCAGATAGGGCACGAGGAGCGCGTTGACGACGAAGCCGGAGCGGTCGGGCGCCTGGATGGACCGCTTGCCCAACCGCTCGGTGAGCGCGCGGGCGCGCTGCACGGTGTCCGCGCTGGTGACAAGGGCGGGAATGAGCTCGACCAGCTGCTGCACGGGCACGGGGTTGAAGAAGTGCATGCCGATGACCTGCGCGGGCCGCTCGGTGACGACGGCGAGATCGACGATGGGGATCGAGGAGGTGTTGGTGGCCAGGACTGCCGTGGGGTCCTCGACCGCCTTGTCCAGAGTGCGCAGGACATCGGCTTTGATGTCGCGGTTCTCGGCGACGGCCTCGACGACGAACTGGCGGTCGGCCATGTCGCTGAGATCGTGGGTGAACGAGAGCCTGGCGAGGGCCTGGCCCCGCTGCTCCTCGCCGAGCTTGCCGCGCCGTACGCCCCGGTCGAGGGAGGCGGTGAGCCGGCGGCGGCCTGCCTCCAGCGCGTCGGGTGTGGCCTCGGCGACGCGGACGTCGATACCGCTGCGGGCCGCGACTTCGGCGATGCCGGAGCCCATGAGGCCGCAGCCGACCACGCCGAGACGGGTAACGGGATCCATCTGAGGTCCTATCTGGTGAGTCGCCGCGGGGTTTCCGGGGCTGGGTCAGACGTTGCGGCGGTACTGGCCGCCCACCTCGAAGAAGGCCTCGGTGATCTGCTGAAGCGAGCAGACCCGCGTGGCGTCCATGAGGACGGCGAACACGTTGCGGCCGCTCGTCGCCGCGTCCCTGAGAGCCGCCAGGGCGTCTTCGGCCTGGTCGCGGTGGCGGGCGTGGAAGTCCCGCAGGCGTTCCAGCTGGGACTGCTTCTCCTCCTCGGTGGCCCGGGCGAGTTCCAGCTCCTGGGGCCGGCTGTCGCCACCGGGACGGAGGAAGGTGTTGACGCCGATGATGGGCAGGGTGCCGTCGTGTTTGCGCTGCTCGTACAGCATCGACTCGTCCTGGATGCGGCCCCGCTGGTAGCCGGTCTCCATCGCGCCCAGTACCCCACCGCGCTCGCTGATGCGCTCGAACTCCTGGAGTACGGCCTCCTCCACCAGGTCGGTGAGTTCGTCGATGACGAACGAGCCCTGGAGGGGGTTCTCGTTCATCGCCAGGCCCCACTCGCGGTTGATGACGAGCTGGATCGCCAGCGCCCGCCGCACCGACTCCTCGGAGGGGGTGGTGACGGCCTCGTCGTAGGCGTTGGTGTGCAGCGAGTTGGCGTTGTCGTAGATGGCGGTGAGGGCCTGCAGGGTGGTGCGGATGTCGTTGAAGTCCATCTCCTGGGCGTGCAGGGAGCGTCCTGAGGTCTGGACCGCGTCGGTGGGAGTGGCCCGTCAGTACTGCGGAGCGGTCGGGAAACGGGCGAACTGCCTGTGCTG
>NZ_JBEOXI010000111.1:0-26099 GCF_040296465.1 Streptomyces sp. NPDC002130 | reverse complement strand
GGGAGCGAACCACGCTGAGTGGCGCCGGTCAGGCGCATCGAGATGGTGTCCATGCCGCGCAGGGTCGCGTCGTAGATACGGTCGGCGTTGCCCAGCGGCGGGTGCTCGAAGTGCAGTCGGCTGATCTGACGCTGTGCGATGTAGAGCGCGACACCGCCGGCGATGACGATGCACGTGAGCAGCAGCGGAGTGTTGAATCCGTGCCACAGTGCGAGGTGGTAATCGGCGTGCGGGCCAGGGGCCAGCGTGGTGGAGTACGGCGTCAGCAGCTTCTCGAGTTGCGGCGAGAGAATGCCGGCGGCCAGACCGAGAACGGCGAGCAAGCCGGGGCCCGCTGCGGGGGTGTTCGTGGTGGGTCGGAACCCTGGGATCAGTGCGCGGAGCCGGCCGTCGCGGGCGGGAGTTCCACCTGGACGCCGGGGTCGCCCGCGTCCGCCGTGTAGTCCTCCGGCTTGGTCTCGTCGATGCCGTCGGGGGCCTTCAGGGCCTTCAGGACGAAGGTCAGGACCACCGTCACCACCACGTTCAGGACGAACGCCGTGAGGCCGATGTAGCCGATCTCCCCGATGCCCGGGATCTCCTTCGCGGAGCCGCCGAAGTGCTTCTGGGTCGGGGAGGCCACGCCGTACGCGGCGACCGTGCCGTAGACCATGCCGACCGCCCAGCCCGCGAGCAGGGCCCAGCGGTGGAACCAGCGGGTGAACAGGCCGCCGACCAGGGCCGGGAAGGTCTGCAGGATCCAGATGCCGCCCAGCAGCTGGAAGTTGATGGCGACCGTCTTGTCCATGGTGAGGACGAAGGCCAGGGCGCCGACCTTCACCAGCAGGGAGACCAGCTTGGAAACCTTGGTCTCCTGCGCCGGAGTGGCGTCCGGCTTGATGAAGTCCTTGTAGATGTTGCGGGTGAAGAGGTTCGCGGCCGCGATGGACATGATGGCCGCCGGCACCAGCGCGCCGATGCCGATCGCCGCGAACGCAACGCCCGCGAACCAGTCCGGGAACATCGTCTCGAACAGCTGCGGGATCGCCAGCTGCCCGTTCTGCACCTTGATGCCGGCCGCGATCGCCATGAACCCGAGCAGCGCCAGCAGACCCAGCATCAGCGAGTACAGCGGCAGGATCGTGGTGTTGCGGCGGATCACCTCACGGCTCTTCGAGGACAGCGTCGCCGTGATCGAGTGCGGGTACATGAAGAGCGCGAGGGCGGAGCCCAGCGCCAGCGTGGCGTACGTCCACTGGCCCGGCTCGGCCGGTGTCAGCGCACCGCGCGGCGCACCCGTCGCCGGGTTGGTCTGGCTGTACGCCTCGCCGGCCTTGGCGAAGATCTCGTCGAAGCCGCCCAGCTTGATCGGGATGTAGATGATCGCCACCGCGATGACGATGTAGATCAGCGTGTCCTTCACGAACGCGATCAGCGCGGGGGCCCGCAGACCCGAGGAGTACGTGTACGCCGCCAGCACGCCGAACGCGATCAGCAGCGGCAGGTCCTTGATGAACCAGTTGGTGTTCTCGCCGCCGCCGACGCCCATCACGTCCAGCACGGCCTGGATACCCACCAGTTGGAGCGCGATGTACGGCATCGTCGCCAGGATGCCGGTCACGGCCACCGCCAGCGACAGGCCCTTCGACCCGAACCGGCCGCGCACGAAGTCGGACGTCGTGACGTAGCCGTGCTTGTGGGAGACCGACCACAGGCGCGGGAGGAAGGTGAAGATCAACGGGTACACCAGGATCGTGTAGGGCACGGCGAAGAAGCCGGCCGCGCCCGCCGCGTAGATCGCAGCCGGCACGGCGACGAAGGTGTACGCCGTGTACAGGTCGCCGCCGAGCAGGAACCAGGTGATCCAGGTGCCGAACGAGCGGCCGCCCAGGCCCCATTCGTCCAGGCTGTTCTCGTTCTCGGCCTTGCGCCAGCGCGCGGCCAGGAAGCCCATGACCGTCACGGCCAGGAAGAAGAAGATGAAGACGCCGAGCGCGACGCCGTTCACGCCGTCCTTCACTGCGACGCACCGCCCTTCGCGGCCGAGCGGGCGCGCTGGTCACGCTGCCACAGCTTGTAGGCGATCATGGTCAGAGCGGTGGAGATCAGCACCCAGGCCATCTGGTACCAGTAGAAGAACGGGATCCCTATGAAGGCCGGGTCGGTCTTCGCGTACGAGCCGACCCACAGCATGGCCACGAAGGGCGCTACGAGGCAGACGGCGATGACGACGCGCACGGGCGTCACCACCGGCCCTCTGCTGGCTTCCGGCGCTTGCGACATCAGGCGGCTCCGTCCCCTTGGTGATCACCTGTGGCGCAGGCAATCTAGGTCAGGGTGAGGCGGGAACGGAACCCCTCGTCCGCAATGCGGTACCCAACCGAAACCAGGCGTCAGCAGCGACGGAAGCCCTGCGGTGCGGTTACTCGGCGGGTCGCTTCAGCCGGGCCACGAACTTGTACCGGTCTCCCCGGTAGACCGACCGCACCCACTCCACCGGCCGGCCGTCCCGGTCCAGCGAATGCCGGGAGAGCATCAGCATCGGCAACCCGACGTCGGTGCCCAGCAGGCCGGCCTCGCGCGGGGTCGCCAGCGACGTCTCGATGGTCTCCTCGGCCTCCGCGAGCCGGACGTCGTAGACCTCGGCCAGCGCCGTGTAGAGGGACGTGTACTTCACCAGCGAGCGCCGCAGCGCCGGGAAGCGCTTCGCGCTCAGGTGGGTGGTCTCGATGGCCATCGGCTCGCCGTTGGCCATGCGCAGCCGCTCGATGCGCAGCACGCGTCCGCCGGGCGTGATGTCGAGCAGCCCGGCCAGGCGGTCGTCGGCGGTGATGTAGCCGATGTCCAGCAGCTGCGAGGTGGGTTCGAGGCCCTGGGCGCGCATGTCCTCGGTGTACGAGGTCAGTTGCAGCGCCTGCGAGACCTTCGGCTTGGCGACGAAGGTGCCCTTGCCCTGGATGCGCTCCAGCCGGCCCTCGACGACCAGCTCCTGCAGCGCCTGGCGCACGGTCGTGCGCGAGGTGTCGAACTCCGCCGCCAGCGTGCGCTCGGGCGGGACCGGCGTGCCCGGCGCCTGGGTCTCCGTCATGTCGAGCAGGTGCTTCTTCAGGCGGTAGTACTTGGGCACTCGCGCGGTACGGACGGGCACCCCGTTCTCGTTCTCCGCACTGCTGACGTCGGTGCTCATGCTCCGCCTTCCCGGCCCGGTCTGCCGACACGATCCCACTTGTATACCGTCGGCGCCTCTTCTGGTCTAGTCCACCATTCCCTGTGGTCTACCCGCAGTATGCCGTGTCTCGCTCGGGTTTTCGCTGGCTTCTTACTTAAAGGTTCCTGCATATGTAGGTCGCATAACGGCTGGTCAGGGCCGTATCGAGGCCCTTGACAGGCCTTCTGGTCTGGTCCAAGCTCCCCGGTACTGGTCTACACCATTGGTCCAGGCCCGGCCCCACGCCCACTGCGGGGAGCCAGGGGGGTTGTGGGATCCCTGAGGAGGGTGGCGTGAAGCGCAAGCTGATATCCGCGATCGGTATCGCGGGCATGATGGTCTCCATCGCGGCGTGCGGGGGCGAGGGTGACGGGGGCTCCGACAAGGGCGCGGACGCCAAGGAGCTGACCGTCTGGCTCACCGTCGACGCCCAGAACAACTGGCCCGCACTGGTGAAGGCCGCCGACGCCGCGGTGCAGAAGAAGCACCCCGGCCTCAAGATCAACCACGAGTACTACGGCTGGCCCGACAAGAACGCCAAGCTCGACGCCGTCCTCGCCACGGACAAGGCCCCCGACGTGGTCGAGATGGGCAACACCGAGATGCTCGGCTACATGGTCAAGGGTGCCTTCGCCCCCCTCGACGCGGGCACGTTCGACAACTCCGACGCCTGGCTGGACGGCCTCAAGGCATCGGTCACCTACGACGGCAAGACCTACGGCGTCCCGTACTACGCCGGCGGTCGAGTCGCCAACTGGCGCAAGGACGTCGCCGCGTCCGTCGGGGTGAAGTCGACCCCGAAGACGTACAAGGAGCTGACCGCCGCCCTGGGCAAGATCCAGAAGAAGCAGGGCGACAAGTTCAGCGCCTGGTACCAGCCCACCCGCGACTGGTACGCGGCCATGTCCTTCGTCTACGACGCCGGCGGCGCCATCGCCACCGAGTCGGGCGGCCAGTGGAAGGCCTCCCTCTCCTCTCCCGAGTCCCTCAAGGGCCTGAAGGAGTTCAAGAACGTCGTCGACTCCTACATGCACGGCGACAAGACCAAGGACGAGTCCGACCGCTACATCGTCTACGGCCAGGGCAAGTCCGCCATGATCTTCGCCGCCGCCTGGGAGGGCGCGACCGCCGAGGACCCGAAGAACGACAAGACCGGCAAGCTCAAGGGCAACCTCGAGAACTTCGTGATGCCCGGCCCGTCCGGCAAGAGCATGCCCGTCTTCCTGGGCGGCTCCGACCTCGCCGTGCCGGTGAAGTCCGACGCGCAGGCCCTGGCCGCCGAGTGGATCAACGCGTTCACCGGCTCCTCCGGGCAGAAGGGCCTGATGGCCAAGGGCAACCTGCCCAACAACAAGACCGACCTCGCGACGCTCAAGAACGACCCGAAGACGGCGGTCCCCGCCACCGCGGCCGAGTCCAGCTGGTTCGTCCCGATGGCACCCGGCTGGGGCCAGGTCGAGAAGGCCCAGGTCCTGCAGACCATGCTGCAGAGCATCGGCACCGGCAAGAAGTCCGTCGAGGCCGCCGCCAAGGAGGCGGACGCCGCGATCGACAAGGTCATCAACACCAAGTGACCTGAGCACAGGGCCCCGTCGCCTCCCCGCAGTCCTCGACGGGGCCCTGATTCTCGTACGACCTGAGGGACCGTCAAGGAGCGCGCGATGAGTGCCGCAGAGACCACCACCACTGCCAAGGTGCCGCCACCGCGGCAGGCACCACCGCCGCCCCCGAAGGACCGGCGCCCCCGCGGACAGCGCACGTCGGGCGGAGCCTCCGTCCCCTGGCTGCTGCTCGCCCCCTGCCTGCTGATCCTCGCCCTGGTCATGGGCTATCCGCTGGCCCGCCTCGTCACCCTCTCCTTCCAGAAGTTCGGGCAGTCCCAGCTGTGGGGCTTCCAGCCGGCCGAGTCGGTCGGCTTCGACAACTTCGCCAAGGTGCTGGGCGACGGCGAGTTCTGGGCCGTCGTCGTGCGCACGATCGTCTTCGCGGCCGGCGCCGTCGTCTTCACGATGGTGATCGGGATGGCCCTCGCCCTGCTGCTCCAGCGGGTCTCCGGCTGGCTGAAGATGCTCATCAACATCGTGCTGGTGGCCAGCTGGGGCATGCCCGTCATCGTGGCGACCACCGTCTTCAAGTGGCTCTTCGACTCGGATTACGGCGTCTTCAACGCGCTGCTGAGCAAGCTGCCCGGCATCGACATGATCGGCCACAACTGGTTCGCCAGCGGACCCGAGGGCCTGGCCGTGATCATGCTGCTGGTGATCTGGGGAGCCGTGCCCTTCGTGGTCATCACCCTCAGCGCCGGTCTCACCCAGGTTCCTAAGGAGCTGGAGGAGGCCGCCCGGCTGGACGGTGCCAGCTCCTGGGGCGTGTTCCGGTTCGTCACCCTGCCCGTCCTCAAGCCGATCATCGTGATGCTCACGACCCTGTCGGTCATCTGGGACATGGGCGTCTTCCCCCAGGTGTTCGTCATGCGGGGCGGCCACCCCGAGCCGGAGTTCCAGGTCCTCAACACCTACTCCTACGACCGGGCCTTCGTCGTCAACGACTACGCCCAGGGCTCGGCCATCGCGCTGATCACCGTCCTGCTGCTGCTCGGCGTGGTCGCCGTCTACATGCGGCAGATGCTGAAGATCGGAGAGGTCGAATGAGCACGCTCGCCGGAGCCCGCCGCCGCAGGAACCCGCGGCTCGGCTGGAACCTCCTCGGTCTCCTGGTCTTCCTCATCGCGGGCTTCCCGCTCTACTGGATGCTCAACACCGCGTTCAAGCCCGCCAAGGACGCCATCGACCCGGACCCGAGCCTGCTGCCGACCGGCCTTACCCTCGACAACTTCACCCGGGCGCTGGACATCGCCGACTTCTGGGGCCCGGTCGGCCGCAGCATGGTGGTGTCGCTGGCCGTGGTCGTCATCGGCATGGTCGTCGGACTGCTGGCCGCGCTCGCCATCTCCCGGTTCGCCTTCCGCGGCCGCAAGATCGTGATCGTGGGCATCCTCGCGGTCCAGATGGTCCCGCTGGTCGCCATGATCATCCCGGTGTTCCTGCTGCTCAACGACCTGGGCCAGTACGACCGGCTCACCGGCCTCATCATCACGTACCTGACCTTCATCCTCCCGTTCACGGTGTGGACGCTGCGGGGCTTCATCGTCAACATCCCGAAGGAACTGGAGGAGGCGGCCATGGTCGACGGCTGCTCCCGCACCGGCGCCTTCCTCCGGGTCGTCTTCCCGCTCCTGGCCCCCGGCATGGTCGCCACCTCGGTCTACGGTTTCATCCAGGCCTGGAACGAGTACCTGTACGCCCTGATGCTCCTCAGCCAGAAGAACCAGACCGCGACCGTCTGGCTCGGCAACTTCACCACCAAACACGGCACCGAATACGCCCCGATGATGGCCGGCGCCACGATGATGGCCGTGCCGATCGTCGCCCTCTTCCTCCTCGTCCAGCGCAAGATGGCCGCGGGCCTGACCGCGGGCGCCGTGAAGGGATGACCTCACCCCATGACGACACTCGCCAGCGGCACCGACACACTCACCCGCGACGCCCTGACGGTCCTCCAGCCCGGCTTCACCGGCACCACCGCCCCCGACTGGCTGCTGCGCCGGCTCGGTGAGGGCCTCGCCTCCGTCGGACTGTTCGGCCGCAACATCGCCTCGCCGGAACAGCTGGCCGCCCTCACCGCCCAGCTGCGGGCCGAGCGCGACGACGTCCTCGTCGCCATCGACGAGGAGGGCGGCGACGTGACCCGCCTGGAGGTGCGCAACGGCTCCTCCTTCCCGGGCAACCACGCCCTCGGCGCGGTCGACGACGTGGAACTGACCCACCAGGTCGCCCGCGAACTGGGCCGGCGCCTCGCCGCCTGCGGCGTCAACCTCAACTGGGCCCCGTCCGCCGACGTGAACTCCGACCCGCGCAACCCGGTCATCGGTGTCCGCTCCTTCGGCGCCGACACCGATCTGGCCGCCCGGCACACCGCCGCCTACGTCACCGGCCTGCAGTCCGCGGGAGTCGCCGCGTGCACCAAGCACTTCCCGGGCCACGGCGACACCGCCGTCGACTCCCACCACGCACTGCCGCGCATCGACGTCTCCGCCGACGTGCTGTCCGAACGCGAACTGGCCCCGTTCCGTGCCGCCATCGCCGCCGGCACCCGGGCCGTCATGAGCGCCCACATCCTGGTCCCCGCGCTGGACCCCGACCGTCCGGCCACCCTCTCCCGCCGCATCCTCACCGGCCTGCTCCGCGACGGGCTCGGCTACGACGGCCTCATCGTCACCGACGGCATGGAGATGAGGGCCATCGCCGGCACCTACGGCATCGAACGCGGCAGCGTCCTGGCCATCGCCGCGGGCGCCGACGCGATCTGCGTGGGCGGCGGTCTCGCCGACGACGCGACCGTGCTGCGCCTGCGGGACGCCCTGGTCTCGGCCGTGCGGGCGGGTGAACTCCCGGAGGAACGCCTCGCCGAGGCCGCCGACCGGGTACGCGCACTGGCCCGCTGGGCCGGCACGGCGGGACGCCCGGCCGAGGACACCCACGGCACCGAGATCGGCCTGCACGCCGCCCGCCGCGCCCTCACCCTGACCGCCGCGCCCGGCCTCGGCAGCCCCGACACCTTCAAGCCCCTCACCGAACCCCCCTACGTCGCCGCCCTGAGCCCCGTCGCCAACATCGCCGTGGGCGACGAGACGCCGTGGGGCGTCGCCGCGGAGCTCGTCCACCTCCTGCCGGGCACGGTGACGGGCAGCTTCTCCGCCGGGGACGGCCCGGAGAACGCGGCCGGTGAGAGCGCCGGACGGGCGGCACTGGAGGCGGCAGGCCCGCGCCGCATCGTCGCGGTCGTCCGCGACGAACACCGCCACCCCTGGATGGCCTCGGCCCTCGACACCCTGCTGGCGGCCCGCCCCGACACCGTCGTCGTGGAGATGGGCGTGCCCCAGGCCGCCCCGCGTGGCGCCCTGCACATCGCCACCCACGGCGCGGCCCGCGTCTGCGGCCGGGCGGCGGCCGAAGTGATCGCCGGGGTCACCGGGCTGTGAGGGCCCGGGGGTGAATGGGGCGCTCCGGCCCGGCCCGTCCCGGCCCGGATAGGGGGACGCCCTCGCCGCAGCGGCGAGTTCCGGCCGGGGCACGAATCTCTCCGGGTGACCGCCGCGGCGGCGTCGCACGATGCCGCGGCCCGACTCCACGGAAGACGCCATGCCGACCAAGCCGGAGGAGGCGACCACCGCGCTGCCCGGCCGCCCGTCCCTGGTGGGCTGATCTGGCCACATGGAAGACCGCCCGCGACGAACTGCTGGTTCGCGAGAAGGCCACACCCGCGAGGGCGACGCCATCGCCGCGGCCCGGCGCCGGCTGCCGATGGTCGAGTTCGACGGCACGGTCGAGGTCGTCGGGCCCCCGAGTGACCGGTCCCGTTCCTGGACCTGTTCCAAGCCTTGGTACTCGGTGCGCGGCGTGCCCGCTCCCGTCGGCGGCGAGATGGGCCGGCCTGCTCGACATGACGCCCTACGGCCGCGGCGAGGCCTGGGAGGGCACCCCCGACGGCCGCCGCGAGGGACGCGACGCGTGCTGGTCCCGGCGCTCGGACGCCGACGGCAACGCCACTGGGGCCCGACCAGCCGCCCCGTACCGCAGTGGACCCGCCCCGGTGCGACCCCTGTGGAGACCCTCGGCCGGCAAGCCATCACCACTGACACCTCCGCCGCCGTGGCCACAGGCGAGCTCATGGTTGTCATACTGCGTTTGAATGTAGTACTTCTTATACATGAGCGAGCAGGTGCACAACAGGTTGGCCGTGGTGCGCGCCGAGCGCAAGGTGTCGCGCCAGAGCCTGGCCGAGGCAGTGGGAGCCCACTACCAGACCATCGGCTACATCGAGCGGGGGCAGTACAACCCGAGCCTCGACCTGGCGCTGAAGATCTCGAAGTTCTTCGGTCTGCCGGTCGAGGCCCTGTTCTCCCTCGAACCGTTCCGCCCGCTCACCGACGAGGTCTACGGGAGGAACCAGACATGACGACGACACGCCTGACCCGCTACGACCGGAGCATGCTGCGGCTGATGAACGACCGTCGCGCAGCAGCCTGGTACGCCACGGAGGCGCGCCGCCGTCTGACCGTCGCCGCCCATGTCGTGCTCACCGTCGCCATCGGCGGCCTGATGACCCACTTCTGCCTCGCCGAGGGCGAGCTGCTGTGGCCCGTGGCCGTGATGGCGGTGCTGCTGCTTCCCTGGATGGTCGCGACGGGCGTGATCAACGGCGCCACCCGTGGCCTGCTGGAACTGCGCGAACGCGCCTTGGACGAGCGGCAGTCGGCGGAACGCGCCCGCGTCCTGGCCCGGGCCCACCGGGTGACGACCCTGCTCCTGGCCGCAGCGGCGGTCGCCCTGCTGATCACGGGCGGGGCCGCCGGCGACGCCCCCAAGGCCTACGCCGCACCCTTGCTCATCGCCGTTCTCGTGGTGCACCGGGTGATGCCCCTGTGGGTGGCCGGCTGGCGCGCCCAGGACGAACCGGCCGACGACGACCTACTGGAGGCCAGGGCCATGGGTCGATAGAGCCTGCCGCTCGGATCGGCCCCACGGGAGCAGGGGGAGCTGTCCGGTGCTGAGGAGTTCGAAGGGCCGGAGGGGAACCCTAGATCCCCTGCCAGTCCGGCTTGTTGGCGTAGGTGTGGCGGAAGTAGTCCGCCAGCTTCAGCTTCGACGCGGCGGCCTCGTCGACGACGACGGTCGCGTGCGGGTGGAGCTGGAGCGCGGACGCGGGGCACACCGCGGCGATCGGCCCTTCCACCGTCGCCGCGACCGCGTCCGCCTTGCCCTCGCCGGTGGCGAGCAGCACCAGGTGCCGGGCCTCCAGGATGGTGCCGATGCCCTGCGTGATCACGTGGTGCGGCACCTGGCCGATGTCACCGTCGAAGAAGCGCGCGTTGTCGATCCGGGTCTGCTCGGTCAGCGTCTTGATCCGCGTCCGCGACGCCAGCGACGAGCAGGGCTCGTTGAAGCCTATGTGTCCGTCGGTCCCGATGCCGAGCAGCTGAAGGTCCACACCCCCCGCGTCCGACAGTGCCTTGTCGTAGGCCTCGCACGCCCCCTGTACGTCCGCCGCCGTGCCGTCCGGGCCCGTGAACTGGTCCATCCCGATCCCGAGCGGCTCCAGCACCTCACGCCGCAGCACCGACCGGTAGGACTCCGGGTGATCGGCGGGCAGCCCCACGTACTCGTCGAGCTGTGCGATCCGTGCCCGGCCGACGTCCACCGCGCCGGAGCGCACCTTGGCCGCCAGCGCTTCGTACACGGGCAGCGGCGTCGAGCCCGTGGCCACGCCGAGCAGGGCGGCGGGCTTGCGCCGGAGCAGCTGTGCCATGGCCTCGGCAATGAGCTCGCCGCCCGCCTTGGCGTCCGGAACGATGACAACTTCCACGCTGGCCTGCCGATCTGAGAGGACTGCTCAACTGGGACCGGACCCGGGAGGGGTCGTGTGGTTTAGACCAATCTAACAGAGCGGTCCTGCCGCTCCCAGGGTGCGTACTGACGCTCCCACGCGGGTGGCGATGCCGTGCCGACCAGGTCACGAGTGGTGAACAGCGCGGCCGCACCTGGTGCGGAAGTGCGATCAAGGCTCCCGGGTGGGCGGTGCCCGGCCCGGGGGAGTGGAATGGGGTCTGCACCCGCCCCGCCCCGCCCCGGAAGGAACCCGCCATGACCGCCGCAGCCACACCGGACCCCCTCGGCGAACTCCCGGGCCGGACCATGGCCCGTGAGATGGCGGAGCAGCCCGCCGTCCTGCGCCGGATCCTGTCCGAGGGCGCCCCCGCCATCCAGGACGTGGCCCGGCAGATCGCCGCCCGCACGCCCCGCTTCGTCCTGCTGACCGCCCGCGGTACCTCCGACAACGCCGCCCTGTACGCCAAGTACCTCCTGGAGATCCGGCTCGGCCTGCCCTGCGGACTCACCTCGATGTCCACCACCACGGCCTACGGAGCCCGGCCCGACCTCACCGACGTCCTGGTCGTCACCGTCAGCCAGTCCGGCGGCTCCCCCGACCTGGTCGCCTCGACCCGGGCCGCCCGTGAGGCAGGCGCCATCACGCTGGCCGTCACCAACAACCCGGACTCTCCGCTCGCCGGTGTCTCCGAGTACCACATCGACATCATGGCCGGGCCCGAGAAGGCCCTCCCCGCGACCAAGACGTACACGGCCTCCCTGCTCGCGCTCTACCTCTTCGTCGAGGGCCTGCGGGGCGGCGACGGCGCGCCTGCGCGGGTGCTGCCGGAGCTCGCCGAGCACCTGCTCGCACGCCAGGGGGAGGTGCGCACGCTCGCCGCCCGCTACCGTTTCGCTGAGCGCATGGTGATCACCTCCCGCGGCTACGGCTACCCCACGGCCAAGGAGGCCGCCCTCAAGCTGATGGAGACCAGTTACATCCCCGCCCTCTCCTATTCCGGCGCGGACCTGCTGCACGGACCGCTCGCCATGGTCGACAACGTCTCCCCGGTCATCGCCGTGGTGACCGACGGCAAGGGCGGCGAAGCCCTTCAGCCCGTCCTGGACCGGCTGCGCGGCCGGGGCGCCGACCTCGTCGTCATTGGACCCCGGCACCAGGTGGAGCAGGCCTCGGCCGGCTTCGTGCTGCCCATGGACGACGTGGCGGAGGAGGTCCAGCCCATGCTGGAGATCATCCCCCTCCAGCTCCTGGCCTACGAGGTCACCATCGCGCGGGGCCAGGACCCGGACGCACCCCGGGCACTGGCGAAGGTGACGGAGACGCGCTGAGGGCGGGGGAGGGCCGGGGACTCGCACGCGCCCGCCCTTCCGCCTCTAGGTGAGCGAACCCCCCGTCACATCCACCCAACTGCCCGTCACCCACCGCCCGCCGTCCGACACCAGGAACGCCACCACGTCGGCGACGTCGGCAGGCCGGCCCACCCCGCCCAGTGCCGACAGTGCCGCCGCCTTCGCCCAGCCGTCGGAACTGCCGTACAGCAGTGCCGCCGTGTTGTCCGTGTCTATGATCCCCGGGGCCACCGAGTTCACCGTGATGCCCCGGTGGCCCAGCACCTTGGACAGGTCCCGTGAGAGGACGTCCAGCGCGCCCTTCGTCATCGCGTACGCCACGTTGTCCGGCATCGCCGCGGTCCGGGCCAGCCCCGACGAGATGTTGACGACCCGGCCGCCGTCCCGCAGGCGCGCCATGCCGTGCTTGAGGATGAAGAACGGCGCCTTCACGTTCACCGCGAAGACCTCGTCGTACTCCCGCTCCTCCAGTTGCCCGATCGGCCGTGTGTTGCCGATCGCCGCGTTGTTCACCAGGATGTCCAGCCCGTCCGCGTGCCGGTCGAACTCCTCCCACAGCGCCTCGGCGTCCCCGGGTGTTCCCAGTTCAACGCCCACCGCGAACGCCGAGCCCCCGGCCCTCTCGATCGCCGCGACCGTTTCCTTCGCCGCCGTCTCGTTCCTGCCGTAGTGCACGGCGACCCGAGCGCCGTCCCGCCCCAGCCGCTCGGCGATGCCTCGCCCGATGCCCCTGCTCGCCCCCGTGACGAGTGCCGTCCTGCCCGTGAGCACGCCCATGGCG
The DNA here is from genome assembly GCF_040296465.1 of Streptomyces sp. NPDC002130. Classification (NCBI taxonomy): domain Bacteria; kingdom Bacillati; phylum Actinomycetota; class Actinomycetes; order Kitasatosporales; family Streptomycetaceae; genus Streptomyces; species Streptomyces sp. NPDC002130. The sequence continues at coordinate 13,333 of NZ_JBEOXI010000111.1, read as the reverse complement.
GCGCCCCCTTCTCATTTTTCTAGCGGTCGCTACAGAAATGACCGTACAGCAGCCCGCCTCCATTTCTCTAGTGCCCGCTATAAAATGCACCCCATGGTGAACGAGGACGGAACCGCGAAGGCTCCGAAGGGGCCTGACGCCACGAGCGCGACGGCCGCCGGTGCGGGCAAGGCCAGGACCAGGCCCCGCGGTCGCCCCCGCTCCTTCGATCGCGAAACCGCACTGGAGAAGGCCCTCCTGGCCTTCTGGGAGCACGGCTACGAAGCCACGTCCGTCTCCGACCTCACCCGCGTCATGGACATCGGGGCCCCCAGCCTCTACTCCGCCTTCGGAGACAAGCGGTCCCTCTTCGAAGAGGTCGTCCGCGTGTACGGCACGCGGTACGGATCCTTCACCGAGCGCGCCCTCATCGAGGAGCCCACCGCACGGGCCGCCGTGGAGCGCACCCTGCGCGAAGCCGCCACCGCGTACACCGAACCCGGCCACCCGCACGGCTGCCTCGTCGTCCACGCTGCCGCGAACTGCTCGAACCCGGAGGTGGAGCAGTCGCTGCGGGACCGGCGCAACGCCAACATCGCCGCGTTCGAACGCCGTATAAGGGCCGACGTCGCCGCCGGCGTGCTGCCGCCCGCCACCGACGCCGCCGCCCTGGCCCGTCACACCGGAGCGATGATCCAGGGCATGTCACAACAGGCACGCGACGGGGCGAGCAGGGAGGAACTGGAGGCGGTCGCGGAAATTGCCCTGTCCATCTGGCCCCGCACAGGAACCCACACGGGTTAGGCTGCCTGCTGGGCGCCGGTGCGTCCGACGCGTCGCGGAAATGACAACAACGAACAGCCTCCAACGCATGGACACCCACAAGTGGTCTAGTCCACAATGCGTAACGAGAGCGCGTGTGCAACGCGCACCAGCCTCCGTCTTCCCCGCACAGGAAGGCGGACCGAGGAACCGAGGCTCTCTGCCCTGACTGCCCCGGATCCTCATCCTTCGGCCGACCGGGACCGCACACCCCACGGCCGATATTGCTCCGGGCTGCGGTGCCGGGAGGGTTGAGGGTCCCTCTCAGGCGCCGCGGCCCGCGGGTGTTTCAGGGCCGTACGAACCCCCGGGTACGCTCGCACACGTGCCCTCCATGAACGAACTCGTACGCCAGCACACCGCACTCGACGACACCGATCTCGAGTGGCTGCACCTGCTGGTGTCGGAGTGGCAGCTGCTCTCCGACCTCTCCTTCGCCGACCTGGTCCTGTGGGTCCCCACCAGCGACGGCACCCGGTACGTCTCGGTCGCCCAGATGCGGCCCAACACCGGTCCGACCTCGTACCAGGACGACATGGTGGGCCATCTCGTCCCGCGCGGCCGCCGCCCGATGCTGGACGCCGCCCTCGACGAGGGCCGTATCGTGCGCGAGGGCGACCCCGAGTGGCGCGAGGAGGTGCCCGTCCGGGTCGAGTCGATCCCCGTACGGCGGGAAGGGCGCGTCCTCGGAGTCATCGCGCGCAACACCAACCTCCTCACCGTGCGCACCCCGAGCCGCCTGGAACTCACCTACCTGCAGAGCGCCTCCGACCTGGCGCAGATGATCGCGGCCGGGTCCTTCCCGTTCGCCAACCAGCAGCTCGACATGGACGCCTCGCCCCGCGTGGGCGACGGCCTGATCCGGCTCGACGCCGACGCCATCGTCCAGTACGCCTCCCCGAACGCCCTGTCCGCCTACCACCGGCTCGGCCTCGCCTCCGACCTCGTCGGCCAGCACCTGGGCAGGACCACCGCCGAACTCGCCCCGACCCGGGGCCCGGTGGACGAGGCGCTCGCCAAGGTCGCCAGCGGCTGGGCACCGCGCGAGTTCGAGATCGAGGCCAGTGACGGGGTCATCCAGTTCCGCGCGATCCCGCTCAAGCCGAAGGGCACCCGTATCGGTTCCCTCGTCCTGCTCCGGGACGTCACCGAACTGCGTCGGCGCGAGCGCGAATTGATCACCAAGGACGCGACGATCCGGGAGATCCACCACCGCGTCAAGAACAACCTCCAGACGGTGGCGGCGCTGCTGCGCCTGCAGGCCCGGCGCATCGAGTCCGACCGCGGGCGCGAGGCCCTCGAAGAGGCGGTGCGGCGCGTCGGATCGATTGCGATCGTGCACGAGACGCTCTCCCAGAACCTGGACGAGCGCGTGGAGTTCGACGACATCGCCGACCGCGTCCTGGCGATGGTCGCGGAGATCTCCCCGGGCAAGGTGGCGGGCCGGCGCACCGGCCGCTTCGGCATTCTCGACGCCGAGGTGGCCACGCCGCTGTCGATGGTGCTGACCGAGGTTCTGCAGAACGCGCTCGAGCACGGTTTCCGCGAGGGCGACACCGGCACGGTCGAGGTGTCGGCGGTCCGCGGTGGCACGACCAAGGAGGCCCGACTGCTGGTCACGGTCCAGGACGACGGGGTCGGTCTGCCCAAAGGCTTCGATCCGCACACCGCCGGCAATCTCGGCCTGCAGATCGTGCGGACCCTGGTGGAGGGCGAGTTGGGCGGCACCTTCGACATGGTCCCGGCGCCGGAGCGCGGCACGCGTGTGATCCTCGACATCCCGGTGCGGTCCCAGAAGTAGCGGGATCCGAGAACCTCGGGAAGGGCCCGGGAAAGCAATGAGCCCCGGGCCACCAAGTGGCCCGGGGCTAAAGCTCGTTGCTGCTTAACTAAGCGCATCGGGGGAACTGCGCGCTGCGGCTCGGGGGCGGGAGATGCGTACTCGCTGTACGCGCCGCCAAGCTCAGGCTGTCAGCAGGGGTGGGTTGTCAGGCGGAGGCCTGACGAGCCCGGTTGCGGGCGGCGCGGCGCTTCATGGCGCGACGCTCGTCCTCGCTGAGACCACCCCAGACGCCGGAGTCCTGGCCGGACTCGAGCGCCCACTGCAGGCACTGCTCCATAACCGGGCAGCGACGGCAGACGGCCTTGGCTTCCTCGATCTGCAGCAGCGCAGGACCGGTGTTGCCGATGGGGAAGAAGAGCTCGGGGTCTTCCTCGCGGCAAACGGCGTTGTGACGCCAGTCCATGGCTGCTACCTCTCCTTGGTATTACGTGCAGGGCTTGCTTGTGAATGTGAACGCTTTCACGAATCCCTCAACAAGTGAAGGGCCGACTGCCAGGTTCCCCGGCGAAGGTCCTGTGGTTTGAAGAGGGGTTCTGGTGATCAGTGGAGGCCGGTGTTGCGGGCCGTCTCGATCGCCACGTAGAGACTCGCAAACCTCAGCGGCGGATACAACCCCTTCCGGAAAGTTTTTTTTGATTCTTCGGTGTCGACTAGGTCACAGCCGTACTTCCATGGGGTGGATCCTGGCCTAAACGTTCGAGTGAAAGGACTTTAGCCAGTTCTGCTCACACAATCACACGCAGTGCACGGCGTACGCCTGTGAACGTCACGCTGGTCCGCAGCCCCAGGTGGTCACCGTCCATCTGGAGGGGGAGCGGGACCTTCGAATGCAAGGTGAACTCTGTCAAGTCATGCAGAGAGGTGGCGTGCTTGCCATGGGGTCCACGCTCGGGGGACGAAGTGAGCAACTGGGTGCCATACCGGGCAACCGCCGCAGTGGAGAGGCGGCTGAGACCGAAGAGATCGAGGCCGGTATCGAACGAGGCTTTAGGTGCCGCGTAGATCGGGCGATTCCCCAGAAACGTCCAAGGCGAGGTGTTCGAGACTATGGAGAGCACCAGATCGGTGACCGGATCCTCGCCGGCGCGTTCCAGCGTGATCGTCCCGTGGCGGCGGTTCGGCTCACCCAGCAGCTGACGCATCACCTGGCGCACGTAGAGAGCGTGTGTGGATTTCCGGCCGCGTTCGCGATGCTGCTCCACACGACCCACCACACCGGCGTCGAAGCCGAGCCCCGCGTTGAAGGTGAACCAGCGGGCCGGCACCGACTCGTCCTCCGTGCCCGGCGTGCCCGAGGTCAGGCCGAGGCCGACGGTTCGCTCGCTGCCGTCGCGCAAGGCGTCCAGCAGGGCGCCGGTGGCCTCCACGGCGTCGTTGGGCAGGCCCAGGGCGCGGGCGAAGACATTGGTGGAGCCGCCGGGGACCACGGCGAGGCCGGGCAGATGGCCCGGCGCGGGGCCGGCGTGCAGGAGGCCGTTGACCACCTCGTTGACCGTGCCGTCGCCGCCGAGGGCCACCACCAGGTCGATGTCGTCGCTGTCCGCCGCGTGCCGGCCGAGGTCGCGTGCGTGACCGCGGTACTCGGTGGTGACCGCCTCCAGCTTCATCTCGCTGGCGAGCGCATGGATCAGTACGTCGCGTGTGCGCGCACTTGTGGTGGTTGCCGCCGGATTGACCACGAGGAGTGCACGCATGACTGGCAGCGTACCTACTGGGGGGTACCGGGCCCATACCGAGGTAGGGATCGGGTAAGAGAGCGGGGGTGAACCTCGCCACGAGGGGCGCGCACGACGAGGGCTACTCTTCAGAGGTGAGCAGTGAGAAGACCCCCACCACCGAGGAAACCACCGGCCCCCGCCCCCGGCGTCTGACGTACGCCGCGCTGCTGGCCGCGCTGGAAGGCCTCGCGCTGGTCGTCGGCGGCGTCTGGATTCTCGTCCTCGGGCTCACGGGGCATCCCGACGACCGGCAGCAGGCCGTGACCGGCGGCATCACGCTGGTCGTGCTCGCACTGCTGCCCCTGTTCGCGGCCCGCGGACTGCTCGCCCTGCGCAGCTGGAGCCGCGGCCCGGCCGTGATCACCCAGCTCATGGCGCTGCCGGTGGCCTACAACCTGCTGCAGGCCGACAGCATGGCCATCCCGGGCGGGATCGCCCTCGCGGCCGTGGCCGTCGCGTCGCTGGTGCTGCTGGTGAACCCCGAGACGACCCGGGCCCTCGGAATCCGCGGGCCCGGCAACACCGGCAATCTGGAGAAGTAGCCGTCACTCCTCGACGAGGAGCTTCTCCCGCAGCTGCGCCAGCGTGCGCGCCAGCAGCCGGGAGACGTGCATCTGGGAGATGCCAACCTCCTGCGCGATCTGCGACTGCGTCATGTTGCCGAAGAACCGCAGCAGCAGGATCCGCTTCTCGCGCGGCGGGAGGTCCTCCAGCAGCGGCTTGAGGGACTCCCGGTACTCCACGCCCTCCAGCGCCTCGTCCTCGGCGCCGAGGGTGTCCGCGACCGCCGGGGACTCGTCGTCGGTGTCGGGGACGTCCAGGGACAGCGTGGAATACGCGTTGGCGGACTCCAGACCCTCCAGGACCTCCTCCTCGGAGATCGCCAGCTTCTCGGCGAGCTCGTGGACCGTGGGGGAGCGGCCGTGCAGCTGTGACAGCTCGGCCGTCGCCGTCGTCAGCGCCAGGCGCAGCTCCTGCAGCCGGCGCGGGACGCGCACCGCCCAGCCCTTGTCGCGGAAATGCCGCTTGATCTCGCCGACGACCGTCGGGGTCGCGTACGTCGAGAACTCCACGCCGCGGTCCGGGTCGAAACGGTCGACCGACTTGATCAGTCCGATCGTGGCGACCTGGGTGAGGTCGTCCAGCGGCTCGCCCCGGTTGCGGAAGCGGCGCGCGAGATGCTCCACGAGCGGCAGATGCATCCGGACCAGCTGGTTGCGCAGCTCCGCGTACTCAGGACTGCCGCTGCTCAGGGTGCGCAGCTTGAGGAACATCTCGCGCGCCCCACTGCGGTCCGGAGAGCCGTGCTGCGCACCCCGTGTCTGGTGCGCGCGCGGCGCCTGATCCTCGGAGTGTCGCTCGTGCTCGCTCATCGTCCCGCCCGTCGCCCTTCCCCGAGCCCTCGCCTCCTCCGCCACTCTCGACTTCGCGGGAGTGGGGGGACCCCCCTGGGCCGGGGGTACGGCGATCCCCTCGCCCGGAGGCGCGCTCCGCACGGCACCGTCCCGGTCCGGCCGCCCGCCGCCCGGGAGGACGGCCCCCGCGGAGTCGTCCTCGGGATGCGGGCGGGCCTGCTCGGGGATGCCGTCGATGCCGTCCGCCATGCGTCGGGCACCGGTCGGGCCACTCGTGCCCGTGCCCTCGGCCGGCAGCTCTCGTGTGCCGCGCTCTTCGTCCCGCACCGGCCCGTCCTCGCTCCTCACGCCGGCCCGGGTCCCGCGCCGCGCTGTTTGTAGAGGCTGATCGAAACGGTTTTGTCCTTGTCCACGGCGGAGGAGACCTTGCCCGCCAGAGCGGACAGGACGGTCCAGGCGAAGGTGTCCCGCGAAGGGGCATGACCATCCGTGGTCGGCGCCGAGACGGTGACCTCGAGTGAGTCGTCGACGAGGCGGAAGACACAACTGAGCACCGAGCCGGGCACGGCCTGCTGAAGCAGGATCGCGCAGGCCTCGTCCACCGCGATGCGCAGGTCCTCGATCTCGTCGAGGGTGAAGTCCAAACGGGCCGCGAGACCGGCCGTGGCCGTACGCAGCACCGACAGGTAGGCCCCCGCGGCCGGCAGCCGGACTTCCACGAAGTCCTGGGTCGCGGGCTCGCCTGCGATCTGGGACACCCTCACCTCCATGGTGGTACAAGCGTTTCAGGGCCGAGGGTCGCCCCTCGGGGTAACGCGATACGTGGTTCAGCGGTGACGCTACCGCGCTCTCGACGGTCCTGTCCCCGGGACCCAACCCCTCGTCGTCACTCACAGTAAACCTGTGGATACGCTCCGTGTCTAGGGGTTGGGCGGGCCCAAATGGGAAGAGCGCGCGCCGGGTTGACGTACCCAGACGTCAGACGGTCGAACCGTCCGCCGCCGGGGTCCTGTCGCGTCACACCAGGACGTGGTCGACGAAGCACCAGCGCCAGGTCTCTCCGGGCTCGTGGGTCCGCATCACGGGGTGACCGGACTCCTTGTGATGCTCCGCCGCGTGCCGTCCCGGCGAGGAGTCGCAGCAGCCGACGTGACCGCAGCTGAGGCACAGCCGTAGTTGCACCGGATCCATGCCCTCCGCCAAGCACTCCGGACACGTCTCGCTGAGCGGGCCGGGTTCGGGGTGCGGCAGCGCGTCGGCGTGCGTGCACTGTTTCATGATTGCCAGGTTACGACGGTCGGGCGGAAGACCGCGTCGAAAAATGAGGGCGGGCGAGAACGATGGACGTGATGCCACTGCTGCTGCTCGTGGCGGGCAGTGCGGCGATCGCCGCTGCCGCGCGGCGGACCCCGGTGCCGGCGCCGCTGCTGCTGGTGGCCGTCGCGCTGGCGGTCAGCTACGTCCCGGGGGTACCCGAGTACACGCTCGACCCGCACGTGGTCCTGCCGCTCATCCTGCCCCCGCTGCTGCACACGGCCGCGACCGACAGCTCCTACCTCGACCTGCGGGCCCAGCTGCGGCCGGTCGCGATGCTGTCCGTGGGATACGTGCTGTTCGCGACCTTCGTCGTCGGCTGGGCCCTGTACGTGATCGTGCCGGGGATGCCGCTGACCGCGGCTCTGGTCTTCGGCGCGGTGGTGGCGCCCCCGGACGCCGTCGCGGCCACGGCGGTCGCCCGCCGGGTGGGGCTGCCCTCGCGGATCACCACGATCCTCCAGGGCGAGTCCCTGCTGAACGACGCCACCGCGATCACCGCCTACCGGGTCGCCCTGGCCGCCGCCGTCGGCGAGGGCGCGACCTGGGCCGGGGGCATCGGCGAGTTCCTGCTCGCGGCGGTCGGCGGTGTCGTGGTGGGCCTGCTGCTGATGGCGCCGATCCACTGGCTGCGCACGCACGTGAAGGAAGCGCTGCTGCAGAACACGCTGTCCCTGTTGATCCCCTTCGTCGCGTACGCCGTCGCCGAGCAGCTGCACGCCTCCGGTGTCCTCGCGGTCGTGGTCGTCGCGCTCTACCTGGGGCACCGCGCGTGGGAGGTCGATTTCGCGACGCGCCTGCAGGAGGAGGCGGTCTGGAAGATGGTCGCCTTCGTCCTGGAGTCGGCGGTGTTCGCGCTGATCGGCCTGCAGCTGCCGGTGGTGCTGAGGGGGCTCGGGGAGTACGAGGGCATCGAGGCCGCCTGGTACGCGGTCGCCGTGTTCCTGGTCGTCGTCGCCACCCGGTTCGTCTGGGTGTACCCCGCCACCTTCCTGCCGCGGCTGCTGTCGGCCCGGGTGCGGGAACGGGAACAGAACCCGACCTGGAAGGGACCGTTCGTGATCGCGTGGGCCGGGATGCGGGGGGTCGTCTCGCTGGCCATCGCCTTCTCCATCCCGCTCACCATGCACGACGGAGAGGAGCCCTTCCCGCAGCGCAACCTCATCCTGTTCCTGACCTTCACCACGGTCATCGGGACCCTGGTCGTGCAGGGCCTGACCCTGCCCCCGCTGATCCGGCTGCTGAAGTTCCCAGGGCGAGACGCGCAGACCGAGACGCTGGCCGAGGCCAACGCCCAGGCACAGGCCTCCCGGGCCGCCGAACGGCGCCTGGACGAACTCCTCGCCGACGAGCGCAACGCCCTGCCCGCCCCGCTCGCCGACCGGCTGCGCATCGTCCTGGAGCGCCGCCGCAACGCCGTCTGGGAGCGGCTCGGCCAGGCCAACCCGATCACCGGGGAGTCCGTCGACGACACCTACCGGCGGCTGTCGCGCGAGATGATCAGCGCCGAGCGCGATGTGTTCGTCAGACTCCGGGACGGCCGTTACATCGACGACGAGATGCTGCGGACCCTGCTGCGCAGGCTGGATCTGGAGGAGGCGGCGGCGTTCCGGGAGGCGGCGTGACGGTGGACCGTCGCCGCAGGGGGAAGACGGAGCGGGCGCCGCAGGGGGGAAGCGGCACCTCAAGGGGAGGGAAGTGGCGCCTCAGGGGGATGCTGCGCCTCATGGAGAAGCGGGCGTCTTAGGGATGCTGCGCCTCAGGGGAAGGGGCGGCCGGTGATCACGGCCGCGACCGCCGTCCCGCGCGGGAAGGCACCCTCACCGGCCAGCGCGACGAGTCCGTACAGCAGCTTGGCGACATACAGACGCTCCACGGGCAGGCCGTGCCGTTGCTCGAAGTCCTCCGCGAAGGCATCGAGCTCGGCGGGCACGCGCGCGTAGCCACCGAAATGGAAGCGCTCATCCAGGCTCCAGGTGCCACGCCGGCCGCCGAACGCCTCACGCTGCAGGGCCTCCGTCCCGGCGGTCAGGAAGCCGCCCTTGAGCACCGGCACGCCCAGGGCGCGCACGCCGGGGCCGAGACCGGCGGCCAGCCCCGCGAGCGTGCCACCGGTGCCGCAGGCCACGGCGACTACCTCGGCCCGGCCGTGCAGCTCGGTGCCGAGCGCGCGGCAGCCGCGGACGGCCTCGGCGTTGCTGCCGCCCTCGGGGACGACGTACGCGTCCTCGGCGTCCGCCGCGCGCAGGATGGCGGCCAGGTCCCGGGGCGAGGACTTGCGGCGGTAGGTCGCCCTGTCGACGAAGTGCAGCCGCATGCCGTCGGACGCGCAGCGAGTCAGTGAGGGGTTGAGGGGCCGGTCGGCCAGCTCGTCGCCGCGTACGACACCGACCGTGGGGATGCCGAGCAGCCGGCCGGCCGCGGCCGTGGCACGCAGATGGTTGGACCAGGCGCCGCCGAAGGTGACGACGGTACGGCCGGCCGCCGCGGTCAGGTTCGGCGCGAGCTTGCGCCACTTGTTGCCGATCAGCTCCGGGTGGATCAGATCGTCCCGCTTCAGCAGCAGCCGGACGCCCCGGCGCTCGAACCGGTCGTCCACGACTTCCTGCACCGGTGACGGCAGCCGGGGACGCAGCGTGGCGAGTCCGGGCGGGTCGGGGCTGGTCATCGAGCCATTGTCACCCGCACGTGGAGGAGGAGGGAGCTCGGAACTGACGCCGTCGGTGCGCCCGACCACCCGGTCCGCGTCCCGGACGCGGGCGTTTTCGAACGCCGTGACGGGCCCCCTCTGCCCAGCAGCGCGAAGATCCATTCCCGCTCTTTCGGGTAATAGCACCACCGCGTCGCGTGCGGAAGGCTTGCGGGTGCACATCGATGCCTGAGGGATGGGGGCGTCGGTCACAACCGGGAGGGCAGTTCTCTATGTCGGTAGGCGAAGAGGTCCGCACGGAGCAGACCAAGCCGCAGCAGAGTCTCGGCACGGCGGCCGCGCGGAACCTGGCCACCACGACCAAGTCCGTGCCGCAGATGCAGGAGATCAGCTCGCGCTGGCTGCTGCGGATGCTTCCCTGGGTCGACATCCAGGGCGGCACGTACCGGGTGAACCGTAGGCTCACGTTCGCCGTGGGCGACGGCCGGGTGACGTTCGTGAAGACCGGCGACCGCGTCGAGGTCATCCCCGCGGAACTGGGGGAGCTGCCGGCGCTGCGGTCGTACGAGGACGAGGAGGTGCTCTTCGAGATCTCTCGCCGCTGCGAACAGCGGGAGATCCCGGCGGGCGAGGTGATCGCCTCCTTCGGCAGCCCGTCCGACGAGGTGTACCTGCTGGCGCACGGCAGGGTGGAGAAGGTCGGCACCGGCCCCTACGGCGACGACGAGTCCCTCGGAGTCCTCGCCGACGGCGCCTACTTCGGCGACGAGGCGCTGCTCGACGCGGACGCGATCTGGGAGTTCACGGCCCGTGCCCTCACCGCGTGCACCGTGCTCGTGCTGCCCCGCCAGGAGTTCGAGCAGATCGCGGAGCGCTCGGACACCCTGCGCGAACACCTCCGGCAGCGCCGCTCGATCCCCTCGCAGCGCTCCAACAAGTACGGCGAGAAGGAGATCGACCTCTCCTCCGGCCACTCCGGCGAGCCGGACATCCCGCACACGTTCGTCGACTACGAGGCCCGGCCCCGTGAGTACGAACTGAGCGTCGCCCAGACCGTGCTGCGCATCCACACGCGCGTGGCCGACCTCTACAACCAGCCCATGAACCAGACCGAGCAGCAGATCCGGCTGACGGTCGAGGCCCTGAAGGAGCGCCAGGAGCACGAGCTCATCAACAACCGTGACTTCGGGCTCCTGCACAACTGCGAGTACGACCAGCGGATCCAGCCGCACGACGGCGTGCCCAGCCCGGACGACCTCGACGAGCTGCTCAGCAGGCGCCGCGGCACCAAGATGCTCCTCGCCCACCCGCGTGCCATCGCCGCGTTCGGCCGCGAACTGAACAAGCGCGGGCTGGTGCCCGAGACCATCGACATGACCGGCAACCGCATCCCGACCTGGCGCGGTGTGCCGATCTTCCCGTGCAACAAGATCCCGGTCTCGGAAGCCCGTACGACGTCCATCATCGCCCTGCGTACCGGCGAAGCCGACCAGGGCGTCATCGGACTGCGCGCCTCCGGCATCCCGGACGAGATCGAGCCGAGCCTGTCGGTGCGCTTCATGGGCATCAACGAACAGGCCATCATCAAGTACCTGGTCACGGCGTACTACTCCGCCGCGGTCCTGGTACCGGACGCGCTCGGCATCCTGGAGAACGTCGAGATCGGCCGCTGGCGGTGACGCTGCCGGCAGGCCGGCCGTGTCCCCGCCCGTCAGGGCGGGTACATCCTCGGGGCACGCGCCCAGCGACAGCGGAAGCGCCACCCTCCGCTCATCCTCCGAGGCGGTCCCATGGGTGAGTCCCTCACGGAGTCCAGAACGGAGACGACGCTGCCCGCCCCGGGTGGGCAGCGGTACGCCGAGCCCCGGCAGTCCGTCGGGACACCGGAAGGACGAGGGACCATCGGGACACAGCGGGACGGCCGGCCGGCGCCGACCGAGGGACACGAGGCGGTCATGCTGCTGGAGCGGGCCCGGGCGGAGGTCGATCCGGTGCTGCGGACCGCGCTCGGCTCGCTGCCCGGGCCGATGCGCCGGATCGCGCTCTACCACTTCGGCTGGGTGGCCCGGCCGGCGCACGGCACAGGTTCGATAACGCGATATGAGGAGACGACGAAGTACTCAGCCGTGCTCGCGTGCTCGCGTTTGCCAGCAGGAACTATCCCGTGGCGATCATTTTCAACGGAAAGCCTTGCGGGATTTTCCATAGTTGCCTCCGGCTGGTTGCGGATTCAACGACACCGCATAAGCTCGAAAGCCTGCGGTCCGGACGCCCTGATGCGAATGGTGTCGCAGGCAGAAGAGAGCCCCAGGGACGGGACCGGTCGCCAAACAGGAGTCCGTCCCTGGGGTCTTTCGCGGTTGCGTATGTGTGGCACGCGATTCGGCATAACCTTGCGCCAGCAACCACCGCAGTCGCATCTATAGCCAGGCGAATTGGCTTGCCTGCGACTGAGCTTTGTCGAGATGCGCAGAGTAGGTGCGTCGATGAATTCGTCTGCATCTCGGCCCTTTCCCCCTTCTCGCCACGCATCTTCGTACTTTATGATCTGATTCTAAAACAGGATGTTACCACCGATGTCCATTGCAGGACACTGGGACGGCATAGATTGGGGTCAGGCAAAGTGATGGCTCATGTGCGGGTGCGAGGAATGAGCCGACGAATCTTGAGGGGGTTTTCGCCCGCTTCGTTGGAAGCTGCACGTAAGGCGAAAAAGCTCACCAGGGGGGAGCTCGGGAGACTTGCAGAAGTAAGCCCCGCTGCTGTGTTGAGTTGGGAAGTGGGCAAGGCTTCCCCGCAGGTCGACTATCTTGCTCGGGTCGTCAATGTTCTCGGTATCACCATGGATGACGTAGTGCTCATCCCGCGAAATGAGAGATATTTGGGAGACCTCAGGGTCTTTCGGGGTCTGACGCAGCCTCAGTTGGCCAAGAAGATTGGAATGTCCACGACCGCTCTGGCTACCGTCGAGCGAGGGCATTCTCGACTGAGGGAAGATGTCGCCGAAAAATTGTCCCAGGGACTCGACGCCACGGTGGACGAGGTTAAGGCTGCATATGAGCGAACCCGTACCCGGCCTCCCCATACGTCGCCGTGAGTTCAACTCCATCCTCGCCTCCCCTGTGTGGCCGCCCGCAAGTAACTCAAACGATCAGTTTTGATCGACTACGCAATCAGAAGTAAACAGCTTCGGGCGATTGTCTGCAACATCCCACGCGCTTCTGCTATGTGACTTTGGTCCGATTCGCGGCGCTGCGGAGTTGAACCATCAGCTCGCCACAGGCCCTCGCCTGGCAGACTTCGATGGCATGAGTGCAATGGACGACCCTCAACAGCCGACCGTCACCTGTGGAACCAGAGTCCGTAGCCAGCACGAGTCCCACCAACGTGCCGGCCGACTTGCCGCCGCGATCAAGGCGCGAGGAATACAGCCAGGGGAACGTGTAGCTCTCGTAATGCGGAATGACATCGAGTTTCTCGAGGTTTCGCTCGCGGTGGCCAGCTGCGGCGGAAATCCGGTTCCAGTCAATTGGCACTGGACTGGCTCAGAGATCTGTCATCTCCTCGGCGACAGCGGCGCGCGACTGGTAATCGCGCACACCGAGTTCATCAGTAGCGTCGAAGATGCTGTTTCTCAGTTGCAGAACCCCGT